>NZ_CP073235.1:0-159764 GCF_051027655.1 Paenarthrobacter nitroguajacolicus
AAACGCCCTACCAGGCACAGTCGCGGCAGGCAACAGTCGCGGCAGGCAACAGCCGCGGCAGGCAACAGCCGACACCACCGCCGCGGCGGGAAGGAGGAGCAGAGGGGGAGGCGGGGGCAGGAAGGGGCCGGGCAGCAGCGAGAGGCGCAGCGGCCAGGGCAAGACGAGGAGGGCAGGTGCGGGGCGCACGCACACAGAGGTGACAGGAAAAGCACGGCCCGGTGGTTGAGCGAGGAGAGCAATGCGGAGCTTACGCCGCTGAGGCCTGGGGGCAAAAGGCACTGCGGTTTACAGTTGCCAACCCACCCACGCATACAAGGCATAGAAGCCACCAAACAACGGCGGAACGCCGGCAACGGTCAAGAGAGCGGAGTTGGGAAACAGCGCAGCAAGTCCACAACTGCGGTCAAGTGCAAAGTGCCGCATCTCTATACCTATATTCCGGGCACAAAGGCAGCCCGGATAACGGAGGGGCAAGAAAGATGTCGTCAAGCTTTTATCAGTTTGGAAAACGGGCGGATTCAGGTTTGTGGGGTACCCGAAAGTTTCTGCATATAACGACACTGAGGCGTAAAACGCAAGAGACAATGGATTGGAGGGGTTGTGGCCCCAAGTGAAGATTTGGATGAAATGAACCCTGTTGAAGCAGGCGAAACCGGCCCTCGGCCCTTGATGATCGGCCGGCGGGCATGGCCGCACGCGGAGCTGGCAGCGGCCATCGTCAATGACAAACTGACTCCCGCAGAGAAGAAGCTCGTGCACGATCACTTCTGGATCTACGGCTTCAAGGTCGTGAAGACCCAACTGCGAACTGGAGAGTTGGTCAAGGCATCTCTGGCCAAGGGGCGTTCCGTCAAGTTCGATTTTGATGACCACCGGCTTCTTCGTGAGTCGGAAGAACATCGAGACGAACTGGCGGCAGAAGTGTTGCTCCTGGCTGTCCCCTTCTTCTTTCAGAACGTGCGCTATTGGAAAGCCGAGAAGGGCGCTGCGCTGACGACCTACTTTATTGGCGCCTGTGTCATGAACTTCTCCACCGCCTACCGGGCTTGGGCAAAGTCTCGGGACCGCCGATGGCTCACGGCATATCAAACGGCCGCCGCCCCGTGGTTGGATCCCAACCGGTCTCTAGCCTTCACTGACCAGGTGGACATGGCACAGACCGTCCAGCAAGTGTTTGCCCTGGCTAAGCCCAAGCAACTGCCGATTCTCGGTCTGCTGTACCAGGGCTATTCCCAAGTGGAAGTAGCCGAGCAGCTCGGGCTCACCGCCAGGGCAGTAGAAGGCCACGTTTATCGGCTCCGCAGGCAGGTTGTCCTTGCTGTGGGCGCGGGCAAAATAACGCCCCCTGCGGGTTTCACTTCTGTTCCCACCCCAGAACAAGCCAAGGGGCCGGTGATGCTATGAGCAAGCATGACCACCCAACAGCGCTTGCGGTCCTTGACCGAGCGCTGGGGAACCAAAAGCGCACGGCCAGACTCCAGACACTCATCATCACGGTCACGTGCTGCTTCGTGGCCGTCGTCGCGCTGCTGGCCGCAATTATTACCCTTTTGGGAGGGCACTTCCTGCTTTCCGTAGGGCTAGGGGCCATCCCTGTAGTACTCGGCACGCTCAAAGTGTGGAAGCACATCAGGCGCAACACTCCAGCCCTCGGTAAGTCGTAAGTTGCGGCCGGGGACCATCCGAATCCGCCAAGAGACTCCAAGGATTCGAATGGATGCCCACGGGCCCGACAACAAGACAAACAAGACTTGCTTTGCTTGCATTGTCGGCCGGCCGGCACCCATGCTGCCCTATCCGAACCCGGGCAGCTCGGGGCTGTATGTGTGCCACCGTGCTTTCTCAGTGCCGATCTGGTCAAGGATTTGCTGCCAGGCGTTATCGACTTCAACTGAAGTCAGGATGCGGTTCGCCTCGTACCAGCCGATGCCGGTGTTCCACTTGCTCAGCTCAATGGCAACAAAACCGGGAGGAACCCGGTCGAGGGTTTCGGGACGGGTCATGACTAGAGCCAGCGTTTCAGCAGAGGTGTAGCTGAGCGGCTCCCCTACGTATTCGCTCAGGGAATCGACGACTGAGGGGGCGTGTTCAGCTTCCAGCCGGGCAGGGATGTAAATCCGGCAAGTGCTGCCATCCTGATCCCAAATAACATGCCCAATACCTCTCACAGTCTTCCGCAACTTCCCTCGACGCGCCGCCCATCGGGCATGAACAACGGTGAAGGTCTTGCAGGCTAAAGAAAGTGGTCCGTCCATGGCAACAAAACTAGTCGCACTCCACCCCGGCTAACCGCCGCCGGAGATTCCAACGACCCACAGAACCACGGAAAGGGAGCGCGACACGGCTAGGGCTCCAACGGATCACGAGCCAACAGCAGCAGTCAGGTTCATCCTCATAAGCCCAGTGCGCCGCACCGCGAACGCGCCGTGTGGGAAGGCTCACCCGAAACGCGCTTGGGGCCGGGTGCGCTCTAAACTCATAGACCAGTTCAAAGACAGGAAAAGGTGTGGGCGCATGCCAATGAAGGATCTCGTTGACGTGGGTCAGTTTGCTCTCAACTGCTTCCTAGCCGTCTTCACCATTAAGTTGTTCCTGCAAGGCCAACGAGACCGCCGGGCACTAGCTGAGGACCGTCGGCGGGATCAAGCGGCAAGAGTTTCTTTGCTTGTTAGCCAACCGCATTTAAAGCTGCCTGGTGCGTCACCAAAAGAAACTATCTGGCGGGCAGAGTGGCCCACCTTGGAAATCTGCAACGACTCAGACACGGCCATCACGAACATAATGGTCTTTCGCCGGGTGAGCCCTTCCCACGTGGGAAAGGAGTCTGAACCCGAGTGGACACTCCTCGAGCTTCTTGACGACCCGATACCTACCCTGATCCCCTACCTTGGGGGTGGACAGGTCGAGGCTGTTCACTGCACTTTTGCTGTTTCCGCTCACGAGCTGGAACTTCATTTCACAGATGGCGCTGGTCTGTCTTGGGTCAAGACAGTGCAGAACGGTCAGCTATGGCCGAAGAGCCTGCCGGCCTCGCGTTGGTGGTCTGTGTGGTATCAGCGCCTCACGCAACTGCCTGCCGTTGGCAAGCTTTTCCATTGGCCGATTAGGTATGCCCTTCGCCGGATAGAGACGACTGCTCCTAGGATTCCTTGGTCAGTTCGGCTGGCTCGTTTTCTATGGGGCCAGGTTCCTGGGCCTACAGGTGAGCCCGATCCTTGGCGCAAGCCTGCATTCTATGATTTTCCGGCCCGCGACTGGCCCTATCAGAGCTTAATTTGGTGGGTTTACTATCAACGGGAGATGCGGGAACAGCGAGTTCAGGACTCTATTTCGTGACCGCAGTTCCAATCACGAATCGCTAGCGCACTGGTGCGAGAGGCCGGCACGCATCCCCTTGGGGGAGGCTGCGTTACCGACCTTCTGCGCCTAACCTACCCGCCGGGCGGCGTAGGCACGGGCTGAGGCACCCAGCCGGGCGATGCATCCCAGCCAGGGGCAAGCGTGTCTGGCCCATGAGGGCGGACCCTGCGGGGAATGGGCTGAGCCATTCCCCGCAGGGTCTCTTGTTATGCCTTCAGGAGTTCAAAGGCTCGGGATTTGAGGTTCACGACGGGGGTGCTGAGCGCCCGCATTGCGCGGGCGGTTTCGAAGCTTGTCGTCCACTTGTTGCGTTGTACGGGGGCGAAGTGGTCGACATACTCGGTGACTGCTTGGTATCCAGCCCACCGGGTTCCGCGGATCGCTTCGTTGGTGTTGGCGTCAGTGAAGAGCCTTTCCAGTTCGGTGGTTCGGTCGGCGTGGCGGCGTTGAGTGGATGCGGGAGCGTCGGCGGCCGGCGCCGGGAAAAGCTTGCCCATGATGGCCATGAAGGCGACGTCGGTCAGGGTTTGCTGAATCATATGTTCAGCTTCGATCAGGAACGCGTCCTGGTACTTGAATGTCAGGCCGAGTGCTTGACGGGCTTGGGCGATGGCTGCTGATGCGCCGCGGGTGTGGCGGACGGAGAAGGTGGACCGCGCTGCTCGGAGGGCTGCGGCCTGTGTGTTGGCACATACGACTCGAACGGGGGTGACGAGGAACCGGAAAGCGGAACTGCCGTCGTGGCTGTTGAGGGCAGCCAGGTAGAGGTCAACGCTGTCGACCCCGCCGATGTTCATGTGCTGAGGCATCTTCATGGTTACGAAGACTTCCCGGCCGCCTTTGAGGGATCCGGCGGTCTCGAAGTGGGCTCCGGATTCGTCCACCAGAGCGTTGAGCAGGTCAGTGTGCTCCTCGTTCTGAATGGGCTGGTACCTCTTGCCCACGACCCCGAGAACGTCGGGGGTTCCGCTTACGGGGTTGGTTCGGACGGTAGCGAACTGGTCGGGAACGGTGAGGGTGGTGACGCCTTCTGCGGAGAGCATCGGTTCAGTGCGAAGTGCGACTTTGCGGACGTTCCATTTGGTGAGCAGCGCCAGATCCAATGCCTCCTGGGCGTTCATCGCGTTCTCGGTGACTGTGCCGAGGCGGTGCCATGCGTCCTGACGAGCGGAGACGAAGGCTGCGGTGCCGTTCTGGAAGATTTCGATGTCGTGAGCCATGGTGTTTCCCCTTGTTAATTTGTTGATCTGACATAAACATATTAGACATGGTTTTTGATCGGCGTCAACAGCGTTGCGATACTTCTGTCGAGCCATCCTCTTTCGCACCGCACTCCAGTGGCGTACCGCACCCTAGCGCGATACGTTTAGGCCCCTTCCCGGCTGTCTTTCAGTGAGAGGATGTCGCGGATCTGGTGTGAGTTGAGTCGGCGATGTTCCAGCAGCTCGCTGGCCAGGTTCTCGTATTGGAATTGGTGATCGTGAAGAATGGACCAGGCCTTTTCGCGAGCGGCATTTATGAGGGCACTGGGGTCTAGTTCGCCTTCGTAGCCTTCCGGCTTGATTCCGTTGGAAATGATCCTGTACACGCCCTGATCCGCCGATCGAAGGTCTCCGTGCGAGCCAGAGTTACCTCGCCCTTCCGCTTGATCCGCCAGGTTCCCGGCGAGAGAAATAACTAATGAAATCCAGTAGAAGTTGTGCTGCTTGGACGCCATTTCTGGGTACGACCATCTGGCGTGTCCGACCTCTTCCACGCCGTAGACTTCCACCCGCATGGGAACAGCCCCCAAGGCATGAGCCGCCACGGTATGGGCTGCTTCGTGGCGGGCGATACCAACAAGGGTCAGCGGAGGCAGATCCAGAACGGCATCGTCCGCCCTTGCCAGGATGGCGTCCAAAGACTCACCCGGGAAACTCTTTGCTATCGCATATTCCGCGATACTCCTGCCATGCTTCTTGGCGACGGCCCTGAACTCTGCCTGCATGGGGCCCATCGAACGGGGCTCAAGTGAGGATCCCATGACGACCATTCCTGCGCTGGCAGGATTAACAGTCATAACCCTTCGGAGCCCCATGACGCGCCGTCTTCTGCGCATGGCATACCTGGCAAGCAGGACGATGGCGAAAACGAATCCAGCAGCCTTCACGGTCTCCATAGGATTCCGCTGGTAGGCATCCGCAAGCGCGTCCAGGAGAACTGCGGCCGCCCGATACCCAGCCTCGAACCAAAGGAACAGGCTAACCATCGAAACGATGGATACGGGGATCACTATCCGGAGAAAGGCTATGCCCGTCTCCCGGACTTCACCGGCCGACTCTTGGCGCGCCTCTATCGCGCCGGCTTTGAGTTCTCCAAGAAACCATTCATTCCCCTTTCATAGACACGCAGCTCTCGCCTACGCCGCGTGAACGACGGCCACGCCACTCCTCGATCCGCTTCCCCATGCAGCCGGCGAGCGCCATGGAGTTGGGTTGCTTCCTGCGTTCGGGTTTTTTGTGGGTGCCATCTCTGGTAGGTGATCTTCCTGGGCGTTCTCCAAGAGGGTCTTTTGGTGGTTGTGGAGTCCTGCCATTGGAGAAGCGCCGCAGTCGCCACCTACTTCAGTCGTGGTGCTCATGCAGATGTAATCGCAAGGTTGTTGACATTGGCTGCGAGTGCATAATATGTTTATGTGACATTAACAAAAGGGGAGGCTGAGGATGACCAAAACACTTAGCACCGAAGAGCTCGAGATTCTACTCGGTCACGCACAGGAAGAGGTCGCCGCTATGGAGGCCATCAAGGCAAGCAATGCCGCAGCGGCTTACTACGCCATCGAGTGCACCATCCAGCACTTTATCGACGCAGCCTAGGCATCGCATCCCTACCCTGTTCCCTGCTAAAAGATCTGAAAGGACCCTGACCATGACCCTCATAGAAGCCACCGCCCCGGAATTCGGGCACCTGATCCAGGACGCCGTCGTGCTCAATCTCGTCAGAGACCAGGGGCAATGGGTGCTGGATCCCTCCATGGCTGACGGTGAGCCCTTAGAGAGCGCCCTCGGCGAGGCTCGAAGGATCACTGCCGATTGCTCGTGCACCAACACGGAGGAACACGAGTTGGTTGAACAACTCCGCGAGGGGTCCGAATTGCAACTGCCCTCCAGTGAACTCCTGCTCATCGCACTTGCGGAGGCGTTGGGGTACGAGCTTCGAAAGGTGGACTGATATGGCCACGCAACTGACTTCCACACGGGTCAGGGGTGAAACCGGCGCAGGCCCGGCCCGCGAACACATCGCTGTCCTCGTGGCCGAACAGCATGCTTCATTGCGCTCCATAGCGCGCGCTGCGGGAGTCTCCTTCTCAGCCATTCGCCAGATACATGCAGGGCAGCAGAGCCGGGTCTCCAGATACTGCGAACAGCTCATTCTCGACACAACGCCTGAGAAGATCGTCTGCGCTTCAACAGGCCGCAACTTCGTTCCCAAAACAGGCACGACACGCAGGCTGGAAGCACTACAGAGCATCGGGTGGCCGCTGACAAAGATCAGCGAAATCTCAGGTGTAAACGCCGAAGAGATCAGCAGCGGCTCTGGCCCTTGGGTGCAGGCCAGCCACGCTGCAGCCATACGCGAAACCTACGCGCGCATCTCAGACCACCCCGGCCCCTCAAGCAGGACCTCGATCCGCGCCAATAAGGCCGACTATCTCGGCCCTATCCACTGGGACGACGACACCATTGAAGACGCGACGTACGACCCGCTGAAACCCCCGGCCCGCCAAAGCAAGGCCGAAGCCATCGTGGAGGACGTCACCTTCTTGGTCCTCACCGGAAACAACCCCGACGAGATCTCCGCACGATTGGGACGTCCTTGGGGAACCATCTCCCGACGCCTCTACCGCTACGGACGCAACGACCTCGTCTCCGAAGCCCACCTGGCCAGCTGACAACAGACACCCCGCCCGATGCAGTAGACGTTAGTGAGGACGCGCTCCTCAACGATCCCCTGGAGGACTTCAAATCACGGGCGTTCAATGTCTTCGGACTGCTCATAGACGCAAGCAACGATGCTTCAGCTGAGGCGGCTCTGCCGGATGAAGTATGAGCGCCCAGGATCATGCCGCGCCTGTGATGTGCCGAGAGCCGTCCAACCTGACGAGAACATCGCTCTCTGCCCTCGCCACTGGAACGCTCAGAGTCAGATGGCCGGGTTGCAATCCCCCTGGAAAGCCCACCTACTCCTGCTACCCAAAGCCCAAAGGTCGAATCCAGCGACCCTGGGCCCAGCTACCGCCAGACCACCCCGTGAAAGGAACCATGCCGTGAGCTCCATCCCGGTTACTCCCGTAGTCCCGCTGCGGACGTTCAAGCGCCACCTTCCCGGATACATCCGTGCAGCCAAGGCCGGCAACAACGTATTCATCGGCTCAAGCACGCCGGAAGTGCAGCTGGTCCGGGCATCCTCCCAAACCCGTCAGGACTCCCAAGGAATCTCTGTCCCCTCTGCTCTTCTTGCCGAGCTGATCGCAACAGGGGCAGAAGCCGCTGCCTCCAGAGTCGCCGAAGCCCAATGCGCAGAAACGGACATCAACGCCCCACTCACACAGGGACTGGGCGACGTCGTGGCAAACTTCCTCTCCACCGAGACCGGAACAATATGGGCCGGCCTGTACGTCCGGTCATTCAGTGTCGCGCTGCACAAATTCGAATGCGCCACAGCTCTGCCTCTCATCAGCCTCTCAGCGCTCCTCTCGCACCTGGCGCTTCGTCTTGAACACGATAAGACCGTCCCCACTGAACGCTGGCAGGCCCTCCAGGAACACATTTCGGTGATGCAAGCACCAACCAGCAGGTAACGCTATGAGCGTTCTGACAACGACCCGATCAACCGCTGTTCACAGACCAGCCACGCGACGACGACTCTTCCGCCATGACGATCTCGTTGCAGTAGATCTCTTCTCTGGCTTCGGAGGCCTGACCAAAGGCATCGAGATGGCCGGCTTCACGACGATCATGGCCGCGAACCACAACGCCTACAAAGTCGAAGTCCACGAAGCCAACCACCCCCAAGCCGAACACTGGATCGCGGATCTGATCAACCCGGAGTCCGCCGACTACCACTCTGCCCGTGATCTCCCCGCAGCTGACCTCCTGGTAGCCGGCGTCTCATGCGTCAACCATTCCCAAGCCAACACTCAGAAGGCCTACGCCCAAGGCCTTTCCCTGTTCGACCTCGACGATCCTGAATTTGATGAACGCGTCACCCGTTCAGAACGCGACAGAGCAACAGCCAACTGCGTTCTCCACTACGCATCGCAGCGTAAGCCCCGCATGATCCTCGTAGAATGCACCACGGAGCTCACCTCCTGGGGCCCGGCAATCCGAGGCAAGCAAAAGATCGGAGACGGCTCCACCTACCGGTGGTGGCTCAAACAATTCGATCAGATCGGTTACCGCCACCGCGTCCTCTACCTGAACTCCATGTTCTTCGGCGTCCCGCAGTCCCGCGACAGGCTCTACATCGCGTTCTGGGATAAGCGCATGGATGCCCCAGACCTGGAGCACCGCCCAGAGTCCTGGTGCGGCCGGTGTTCGACAGTTGTTCAGGCTCTCTGGACGTGGAAGACCGGGGTCCCGCCGTCGGGATCGGTCCGCTACGGCAAGCAGTACAACTACCGTTGCCCGTCCTGCCGCAACGAAGTCATTCCGTCCTTCGCTCCATCCCTGCAGACACTGGACCTTAGCGACCTTGGAACCCGGATCGGGGACCGGAAACGGCCGCTTGCCGCCTCCACGATGGCCAGGGCCGAACGGTGCCGGCAGCGGTTTGGTGAGTTCCCTGCAGTGCTCATGCCCGCAAAGGCTGTGCACGGCTCCGAGCGGCACCCCTGGCAGCCAATGTCTACCCAGACAAGCCAGCAGGAAACCGGGCTACTCTCCACCGGTGCGCTCATCGCGGCAGCAGGCAACACGTACGAACACCCTGGATCCACATGCCGCACCCGTGACCTTTCCCAGCCGCTGCCCTCACAGACAGCTACCAACAGCCAAGGGGTCCTCACTCCGCCGCTCGCACTGGCAGTGGACAACTTCCAAGGCGCAGCCCGCGGCGCGAACGAAGCACTGCCCACCCAAGGTGGCTCCGAAACGATGGCTGTCATCAGCAGCGGAGTGCTTCCCTACCGCAAGAACACCACACCAACCACTCACGCCGAATCGATGCCCACGGTCACAGCAGAACAGATCCCAGGACTGCTCACCGCTGCAGGAACCATAAAAAACAACGGATCCACCGGCGACGTGACTTCACCGCGGGCCGCCACCAACCCCCTCGGGACCCTGACCTCACGTGACACCACTGCCGTTGTCTCCGCTGAATGGCGCGCTGCCTTGGATCAGCTCACTATCGAAGACTGCTACTTCCGGATGATGCGCGAATACGAGATCGGCCGCGGATGCGGATTCGACGTAGATTTCGCCGACTACAAAGGCACCTTCAAAGTGTGGGGATCAGCCCGCGACCAGGTTGACGGTTTCGGCAACGCCGTGTCCCCACAGGTCGGAGAATGGATCGGCACGCGCCTCCGATCAGCCCTACACGGCAAGGCAGCAGCGTGACTACCAAGCAGGCCAGCACGTCTGCGACGGTACGGGCTCCCTGTCGATGCCTCCAAAGGTTCAGGCGTCCTCTAGCTCTCCACTGACAGCCAACATCGAGCGGTCTTGTAGTTCGAGGTTTGGTACCGCGATGTCCGGCTGCAAGCCCCAGTCCACCGGTTCGGAGGGGGCGCTAATATCTCCGAGCGGTATACCTCGGACCAGCCGTTCCCCCTGCGGTACGAAGGTCACCACACGGCCCGCAGCTGTTCCGGCAGCAAAAGCCTTCAGGATTTCCTCGGCATCACGCGCCACGACGTGCGGATGGAAGAGTCCAGTCGGCCCCAGATCAAATTTGCTGCCCTGGATCTCGACGGGGAAAGTCTGAAGCGGCATGAACACGGCATGCCCTTCAAGTAAGTTCTGCTCCGCCTCTTCTAAGCCATCCTCCGCTACCTTCATCGTCAAGGAAATCTGGGGTGGCATCCAAGTGGACTTTCCCTCCGACAGAAGTCTCGCCACACGGATCATCACTCGCTCAAGGGGAGACAAACTCGATGGGACAAAGAAACTCGCCCCGAGTCTTTGCTCTAGGACGCCAAGGTCCTCAATCAGCAGCCGTGTTGAGGCGTCAATCAGGCCCAAGGGGCCATCCTCTGCGGTCTCAACCTGTGCAATCTGCTGACCCTCAAAGAGGATCCTAAAATTCGATGCCTGCTCGAAGTTTTCAATAAGACGCAAGCTATCAAGTGCGTCCTTTACTGTGGCTTTCTCCACCGTGGCGCTCATGACGGTGTTGCCCGACGAGGTTAGGTCGTAGGGAATTTCGGCATCCAACTCGAAAATGCCGTAGAAAATCGCTGTGAACGCTTTGCCCTTCGGACCCCTGCTACTAGCAGTCAGCAAGCCCTGATGAGTGGTCTGAGAGAAGCCCCTTTCATCCAGGAAGTCGAGAGTTACTCGCACCTGCTCATCATTGGGCAGCGGCTCGGGACCCCGGAACTCCACCCGTTCAATCTCACCCTTCGGTGTGAACCACTCCGGTCCGATCGAAGCAAAGTCCTTGATTGCCGACCCAGGAATACTTACTCGACGCCGTACCCCGAAGTCCAGAACCCCTTGAAGGCTATCCGCCAATTTCCGGTTCTCACCCGTCAGATTGAACCGGAAGCCCAACGGTTCCATCTCCGCTGCCCTGGGATCCTTCGCTCGAATGACCTGAGTAACACCATGCTCTGAAACACTCAGATCTACTGCCCAGAAGGCACTGCGGCTGGATGCCAGATCGTGCAGATTCGTCAAGCGTTCATGAAGGTCATCGGGGCCTGCGAGCGCAGCTTTTTCTTGATGGAATTTGGCCAGTGTTTCCACGAGAGAGTCTCTTGTTGCCCATTCAAGCAAATCCCTGTGCGGTGCTAGTTCGCTGTCTAGACGGGCAATCCCCCACATTGTGGGGGTTACGTTTTTCCCCTTGCCCAGGCCGGTGATGTATTTGCTTTCGCGGACGGTGGGGTTCCCTGGAAAGACAAGTGTCCACCTGGGTGGTTGGTGATTGGTCCAGGCGGTGTCGAAAGAGTCCTTGATCTGTGGCCGCCTGGTTTCCCTGAAGCCGCCTGAAAAGCCCTCAGGGAAGTGCTTGAGCTGGAAAATACGGTCGATCCTTCCGTTCACGTAAACGGCTACATCGATCCCGCCATCGCCCCCGCGGCCGTCGATGACCTCAGCAGTGGAGTGCGGTGGCTTGTGAAAGAGGCGCATCAGCAAAGCCTCAACGATTCGGTTAAAACGTTCCTCGCCGATGTGCTTCCACTCAATGATATTTTCGGCCATGCTACCCTCTTGCATTCTCGTACCCGTGCCCCAGCAGGCGGGACCTCAATCGTAAGACCAGGCAGAGGCAAGCACGGCGTCGTCAATCAGGGCCGAGTACTCGGGTAAGTGAGCGGCATCGTTCTGGCGCTAAGGTGGAGCGGCATCGAGTCTCGGCCGCACGAAGGGCATCACCTATGGATTTCTTTTCCTCCGACGTCAGGCTTGGG
The DNA here is from genome assembly GCF_051027655.1 of Paenarthrobacter nitroguajacolicus. Taxonomy (NCBI): domain Bacteria; kingdom Bacillati; phylum Actinomycetota; class Actinomycetes; order Micrococcales; family Micrococcaceae; genus Paenarthrobacter; species Paenarthrobacter nitroguajacolicus. The sequence goes on from NZ_CP073235.1 coordinate 11,984, forward strand.
ACGGAAAGGCGAGATCCCCCGGCCTCGCCATCAAACTAAGCTTCCGCGATTCAGCCAACTGCAGGTTGCACCGTGCTGGGACGGCACCCTAACCAGACAGGGATAGCGGCTGCGACGAAGCAAGGGCAACCTCGTCCGCGGCGTAAAGACCGGCACACCCGCATTCCAGGCGCTGGCAGACTCGATGCCGTAGACTGGGCCACAAAGGCGCCCCGCCTGGCTCTTGGCTGTTGATCTGACAATCGTGGTCTTCCTAACGGGGTGCCTTTTGTTGCATCAGTAACCCCAGGGCTTTTGGCTTTTGATCTTCAAGGTCATCCCGTTAATCGTGTCATTGAACCGGCCGTTAGTGGGTTCAGATGAGTCCCAGACCCATGCTTGCCTGTCAGCATTGGCACGGAACTCACGTTCCCAGATAAGTTCGCCTTCCCTTGTCCATGAAGTATCGCGACTCCAGTACATTCCCTGACTTGGCTCGTGCCACCCTCGTGGATCTTCTAGGCTGACAAGCAGACCGAGCCGGTACTCGGTCCTGCGGAACTCTTCCCAATACTCTTGGGCGCCAACTATGGCTTGAAGGGGGTCCAACAAGTCTTTTTCAAGAAGGGCGCTGGGAGCGTACAAATATTTTGCGCCCTTCCAACGAGGAAACTCACGGACGACTGATGCGTCCAGTACCGCGTACGTGTCAAGGATGATGTACGCCGGGAGGGGCTCCTCGTGGACGTACTGGTCCTTCCATTTCGGTTCCCTGCAGATTCGCAAGAAGACGTCCTCGTGGCGGGCGGCCACGGCTGCCATTGCGGCGGCTCGGAAGACGAGCAAGGCAGGGTAATGGCCAAGATTGACCCAGTGCTCATGGTGCTGTCCACTGACCTGCCCGCGGGCGCGGAGGAGCTGCCCGACAACCCAGACCCACAAGTCAGTGTGCAGCTTGTCCCGATCAAGCATGACTCCCGTAGCGACCAGCTTGATAAGCGTTTGTGATACAGCCAAGAGGCGCATGCACTCGGCTTCAAAGTCCCGAGGCCCATCTATCTCCTCAGATCCATCGGCGGGGACAATAACCTGCGAGCGCGCTGCCAGGAGGTTCTCGATGGTGGTGATTTCATCTTCCAACATGTCGCGAAGTTCGATGTGCTTTTCGCGGTAGGGAAGGAGCTTTTTGAGCCGTGCGATGGCCATGGCTTCTGTGAGAGGAGGGCTGGCCAGTGTTTCGAGGGACTCCAGGCGTGAGAGGAGGTCGGGGAAGAAATCGTCCGCGGAAACTCCTTCGAGGACAATGGCGTCGTGCCGTTGGGCGAGTTCCTGGGCTGTTTCACGGAGTTTGCTGTATGCCGTCCAGAAGATGGGGTACCGGCGGCTTCGTCGGCCTTTGAGGGATTCGACGAGGGCTTTGTCCCATTCCCCGGACCACCCGTTGATGATGAGCCCGTATTCGTCGAACACTTGGTCGATGAGCTGTTGCAGGCTTTCTCCGTAGCTGCTCAGCTCGGCCAGCGTATTGCGTTGTTCCAGGCTTTTGTAGTCGCCGTGGATCTTCACAATGGTGCATGCGGAATGAACGAGCGGCTTCATTCCTTGGACTGAAGTTTCGGAGTCTACGACTTGGGGCACGATGCCGACGGCGGCGAGCGCTTGTTCCAGTAGTCGGTCGAAGTTTGTGGTGATGATGACCCGCACAAGGCCCTTTTGCACGAGCTGGGCGATCGCCGCGTGTGCTGGGCCGGGGACCTTTCTATTGTCTTCTCGCTCTTCGTCTGTTGGCTCGAAAAATTCGCTGAGCAGGGCGCTGCGGGCCGCCGGGTTAGGGGCTAGCTGTTCGAGAAGGTTGGAGTATCCAAGTTCCTTTCCATCTCCATGTTCTGCCCACCATGCTTCGGCGTCGTCGTTGTCGCCTAGTGGATGGGTGGAGGCCGCGGCCGCTTGCCGGATCAGGAGTTTTATGACGTCGTAGCCCGTTGGCATGCCTGTCCCGGTGGACGTCCCTGAACCGATCAGTAGGGCGTATACACCTGGTTGGGCGTACATGGAGGTGGCGAGGCTGATTCTGCTGTCCAGGGCTCTTGAGGTCATACGAACACTGTAGGCAGTTCTGCCTGCTGCTTCCGGCGGAGGCGCGGGCGATTGCCCGTTCGGTCGATATCGCTAGAGTGTTGACCCTTAGGAGCAAAAGCCCTAGTTTGTTAATGTCAGATCAACAAACAAAGGCGGGTTCCATGTCTTCCCTTTCCCTTACACATACCTCCGCTGATGGCACCCTGCTCAAAGGGACTTCTCATGGTGACGGCTCTGCGCGCATCCTCCGACACCTTGGGTGGCGGTGGACCCGTCAGGCTCAGTGCTGGTACATCCCCGCCAGTCGGGGCCGGATCCTCAACAGAACCTCATCCGCACTACGATCGGACGCCTCGAACCCCTGGGTTTGGCGATGACCGCCCACCTTGACGCAGACGATCAGGCTATTTGCCGGACCCGCCGCGCTCCAGACCAACGGTAGTCATGTGCAGACTCACCCCTCTTCAACCTCCCCAGCGGAGGCCCAACTCGGCAGGGAAGTAACCACCACGCCGCGGCATCCCGGACTCCCCAAAGAGACAGTCTCTTCCGGAGATGCGGTCAAGCACGACGGCCAATGGCTCAAAGATCCTGCGAACCAACAAAAAGGGAATGTCCCATGGCCTGCTGCGTCGTAAAGACGCGACCATACTGGGCGTCAACTCCCGCACCATCCAGTCCCCAAAGACCTGAGGGTCGGCGCTCGCGCAGGCTTCAAGCGAGGCGGAAGCAAAACCAAACGTTATTGACACTTTTTCAGCCGCCGCCATAGGGTTGCCCCCGTCGGATCAGCGAACAGGAGTCCGCGGGCGTGACCGCAGAGAGGAACAGGAGAACGCTCCATGACCACCCCCGAAACCCCTGCAACCCTTGTCGAACTCGCTGCGGCAGGAGCCGCCTACAGGGAAGCCAAGGAGAAGCTGAAGTCCCTGCGTTCGCAACGCGCGACGCTGGTTGCCCAGGGATTCACGAAGAAGCTCCCGGCGACCGAGCTAGCCGGCCACGCCGGCTTATCACGCCAAAGGCTGTACCTGGTTCGGGATCTCGGCCTGGCAGAGCTCAAAAAAACCGACGTTCAGATGGATCTGCCACCTCAGAAACTACTGGAATCGCTGATGGACGTCATTTCCCAGCTACCAGCGGCCGTCAGGGAGACCGATACGGCACTGCGGGAAGTAGAACGCCTACTTGTCCAGGCGGCAGAAAGCGGAACGACTCCAGTGAAAGACTTGGCTCGCCTCGCGGAAATCACCCCCGAACAAACCAGGAAAATCCGGATCAAGGCCGGGATCGCGCCCCGCCGCTACGCTTCGTCTGCATGACGCCGTGAGGATATAGGCGGCCGGCCAGGTGCCCCCAGGCGCGTCTTTTCCCGTTCCAAGCTATATTTCCGAACTTCATCGGCCTTCCAAAGCTTCTCAGTGACAACAGCAGCGGGAAACGCTTTGTCTCTGGACATCGTTACCCGCGTCGATTCGATGCTGGCCAGGCCTAGAATCTGCCTGACACCCTCCGTGTTGACCAGCCCCTTCACACTCGACGGCCCCAAGCCGGCCGAATGGATTTTCTTCGTCAATGAGGTGATGCTCTCCACAAGCTCGGCATCCTCGCAGGCATCCAGATCCGTGACATCAAAGTGCTCGGCAATCACTGCGGCCAGGTCATCATTGCGCTTGCTCATCGAAATCGCCTTTGCCTTGAAGTTGGACGGTCTTTCATGGAATCGGCGCCACACAAATCCCGACTTTTGTTGACACGACACTAACAAATGCAGGACGACAAATACACCGCCAATCACTCGCGCTGCGAGACGGAACCTCAAGTTCCAGTCTCCCAACGGCCAACATGGCAGGGTTACCTAAGACGATGCCGAATACAGGATGCCCACTCCTATGCAGCTGACCTAGTGTTCCAGCACCTTCCCCCACTCAAGCTTTTGCCGCGTTCGTCTGGCCATAGAGCCAGTCGTTGTACTGAAAGTCGTTGTCCTTACGGCTCTTGAACAGCAGGTTCCGCAGGGTCCGGGCGAGGCCGGAGACGTGCCAGGATTCGCCCCAGACTCGGGCGGTGCGTTGGATACGGGCAGTCCTGGCGGCGCGGACTGAGTTGAACGTTGCGATCGCTTCATCCCATCCTGCCGGGTTGACGCCGTCGGCTCTGAAGACCGTTTCAACAGTGACGTCCTGCAAGACGGCTGCATCCTCGAGCGCCTGGCAAGCACCCTGCGCAAGGTACTGGAGCATGGGGTGGGCGGCGTCGCCCATGAGAACCATGCGGCCCGCCACCCAGTTTTCAATTGGGTCGCGGTCGTACATTGGCCAACGAATGCCGGTGGCAAGGTTGGCCAGGGCCGCCTGAACTGCCGGAATGCAGTCCTTGTACGCGGCCTGCAGCTCGTCCACTCCTCCATACTGCTCCTCACCGCGCTCGAAGGACGGCGACTGGAAAACGGCCACAGTGTTCAGCAGCTCACCTTTGCGCAGCGGGTACTGCACCAGGTGACAGTCCGGGCCGAGGTACACCACTACATCTTCGAGGTCGGCTGAAGGGGTTTCCGAGGTGATGGGAACGGTACCGCGGTACGCGACGTAGGCGGAAGAAACGGGCTCATCCGAGGCCACCAACGGGCGAAGCGTGGACTTTAGCCCATCGGCACCGATCACCACATCCGCTTCATAGTCCACGCCTGCTTCTGTGTGTACTACTGCCCGGCCGTCCACGGTTTCCACGCTCTCCACCATGACGTCGTTGATCATCCTGACACCCGCAGCCTCGCATCCTTCAAGGAGAACGCGGTGCAGGTCGCTGCGGTGAATGACCACGTAAGGCGCGCCGTAGCGTTCCTCGAACTCACCGTGAAGCGATTGCCGCGTTAGCTCCTCACCGGTGATGGCGTCACGGAACACCAGGTGCTTGGGCCGCACGCCGATCTCCAGCGCCTTTTCCAGCAAGCCCCAGCGCTTCAGTACCCGTGAGGCATTCGGAGCCATCTGCAGGCCGGCGCCTACCTCACCGAACTCGGGCGCCCGTTCTACCAGCGTGACGTTGGCCCCGTTTTCCCGGAGGGCCAAGGCTCCGGCAAGGCCGGCCATGCCCCCTCCCACAACGAGGACATCAGTGGAATTGGTGTACTCAGACATTTCTTGCTCCTGGGGAAATTCGAGGTGATTTTGAGTCCGATAGCGGGCAACAGGACCCGCTGTAATGTTGGTTGTTGGGCCCCAGACACGAAGAAGTTGGAACGACCCAGCCCTACCGGCAGGACGCCTTGATTCCCGGTCTGACGACAAAGTCATAGTGCGGCGCGCCTAACACCCTCCACTGTCCTGCCATCGCAGGGCGCGTGACCATAAAATTCTGTTATGCAGAACAAGCAGGGTTCCCCCTACACGCGTAACCAAGTGCAGAAACGGCCTACGTATTCCATCGAGGCGGTGGACAATGCGTTGCAGCTCCTCCAGCTCCTCCGTGATGGGGGGGCTCTCCGCCTCAAGGACGCAGCTGGGGAACTGGGGGTTGCTCCTTCCACGGCGCACCGGCTTCTGGCGATGCTGGTGTACCGGGGCTTCGCAGTGCAGGACGAGAACCGCCGCTACGTTCCAGGGCCTGCGATGGGGGTTGGTCCGGCGGGACTGGGCTGGACCAGGCTCCTGAGGGATGTGGCCCAGCCACACATGGAGCTCCTGTCTTCGCGGCTTGACGAGACGGTCAACTTGATGGTCCGTGTGGGCACGAAAGTTCGTTTCCTCGCCACAGTGGAGGGCAGCAACGTCCTGCGCATTGGCGACAGGCAGGGCACGGTGATGCCTGCCGACAAAACTTCCGGCGGCAAGGTGATGTTGGCGGAACTGGAACCGGCCATGATCGAGCAACTGTTCCGCAGCCAGAATGCGGAAATCGGTGGCGACACAATCCCCGATGCCGAGTATCCGGCGTTTTTGCGCGAGCTGGACAGCATCCGGGCCAACGGCTTCGCGGCCAACTTTGAGGGCACGGAGGAAGGCGTCAGCGCCCTCGGCATGGCACTCCATAACCGGCACGGGCAGGTGGTCGGCGCGTTGAGCGTCGCCACGCCTGCCACCCGGTTCCGCAAAGTGTTCGACGCCGGACTGGTCACCGCGCTGCACGAGACCTGCCGGCAGTTGGAAATAGACATCGCCGCAAACCCGGCCGACGCAGATTAGGGGGTCTTTTAGACAATTCTGTAGGACAGAATGTGCTCGGACTCCCAGTCTGGTAGCCCTAGGGTCGAACTACACAAGAGAATTAACCGGACCCTATCCAGGAGGCCCTCGTGTCCATCAGCGCCGAGAACACGACCCATGAATCCGTGGCCGCCAGCCACGCTTTGCCGGAGCCGACTCCGGAGGAAGCTGCCCAGCTGGAGCAGCTCTACAAGGACTTCGAGACGGAGAACTTGATCCCGTTGTGGACGGAGATCGGTGACCTTATGCCGATGGTTCCCACCCCGAAGGCTGTCCCACACGTGTGGCGCTGGAACGACTTGTATCCCTTGGCCGCCCGTGCCGGGGATCTGGTTCCGGTGGGCCGGGGCGGCGAGCGGCGGGCCATAGCCCTCGCAAACCCCGGTCTTGCCGGCACCCCCTACGCGACGCCTACGCTGTGGGCCGCGATCCAGTACTTGGGCGCCCACGAAACCGCCCCTGAGCACCGTCACAGCCAGAACGCGTTCCGATTCGTGGTGGAGGGCGAGGGCGTGTGGACTGTGGTGAACGGAGACCCGGTGGCCATGCGACGCGGCGACTTCCTGCTCACCCCGGGCTGGAACTTCCACGGCCATCACAACGACACCGACCAGCCCATGGCCTGGATCGACGGCCTGGACATCCCGTTCGTGCACTACGCAGACGCAGGCTTTTTCGAGTTCGGCACCGAACGCGTCACCGACGAAGCCACCCCGGACATCTCCCGCTCCGAACGGCTCTGGGCCCACCCCGGCCTGCGCCCTCTCTCCGGGTTGCAGGACACCACCAACTCCCCCATCGCCGCCTACCGCTGGGAACACACCGACGCCGCCCTGCGTGAACAACTGCTCCTCGAGGACGAGGGCCACCCGGCCACGGTGTCCCAGGGCCACGCCGCTGTCCGGTACTCGAACCCGACCACCGGCGGGGACGTCATGCCCACCATCCGGGCCGAGTTCCACCGGCTCCGCGCGGGCGCCACCACTGAACCGCTCCGCGAGGTGGGATCCAGCGTGTGGCAGGTCTTCGAGGGCACCGGCGCGGTGGTGATCAACGGCGAATCCAAGCAGTTGGCCAAGGGCGACCTGTTCGTGGTCCCGTCCTGGCAGGAATGGTCCCTCCACGCGGATGCGGAACAGCCGGGGTTTGATCTGTTCCGCTTTAGCGACGCCCCCATCTTTGAACGACTGAACTTCAACCGCAGCTACACCGAAGGACGCAAGTAATGAGACTCCTCACCCTCCGCACCGAAACCGCCACCGGCACCGGCAAGGACACCGTAGCCGTCCGCCAGGACGGCGAGACCCTCACCGAGATCCCCGGCTTCGCTGACGTCGGCGCGCTGCTGGCCGACCCCGCCTGGGAACAAAAGGCTAAGGCTGCCAACGGCGCAACGCACGCCCTCGACGGCGCCGACCTCGCCGCCGTCGTGCCCGCACCGGGAAAGATCATCTGCGTCGGCCATAACTACCGCAACCACATCAAAGAAATGGGCCGGGACATCCCCGAATACCCCACCCTGTTCGCCAAGTACCAGGAATCGCTGATCGGCCCGAACGATGACCTCGCCCTGCCGCAGGAATCAGACACCGTGGACTGGGAAGCCGAACTCGCCGTGATCATCGGCAAGAAGGGCCGCCGCATCGCCGAAGCCGACGCCGCGGACCACATCGCCGGCTACGCGGTCCTGAACGACGTCTCCATGCGCGACTACCAGTTCCGCACCATCCAGTGGCTGCAAGGCAAGACCTGGGAGAACTCCACCCCGTTCGGGCCGGCTCTGGTCACGAAAGACGAATTCACCGCCGGCCCGCTCATGACCTCCGCCGTGGACGGGGAAATCCAGCAGTCCACCCCCACCGGCGACCTCGTCTTCACCCCCGAATTCCTGGTCTCCTACATCTCCACAATCATCACCCTGAACCCGGGCGACGTGATCGCGACCGGCACCCCCGGCGGTGTGGGCCACGCCCAGGACCCCAAGCGGTACCTGCAGGAAGGCCAGCTCCTGGTCACCACCATCGAGGGCCTGGGCCAGCTGAACAACCGCGTGGTCAAGGAAGCCTGATGGTCGCCCAACACGACCTCGCCACCGATCCGCGCCTGCAGGAAGACCTCCTGCAGGCCCGGAGGGGCACCGCTTTTTTCGCCCGCAAACTGACCGAACTCACCGATGCAGAGCTCGACGGCGGCACCCGACTCCCGAACTGGACCCGCCGCCACGTTGTGGCGCACGTGGGATACAACGCCCGAGCCATCGCCCGCCTGGTGGAATGGGCAGCCACAGGAGTGGAAACCCCCATGTATCCCTCCCCCGAGGTGCGAAACCACGAGATCGAGTTCGGAGCCACATTGTCCCCGACTGCGCTGCGGAACCTGTTCGATCATTCCGCCGTGCACCTGTCCGTGGAATGGCGCGACCTGCCCGATGCGAACTGGGCCAACGAAGTCCGAACCGCCCAAGGCCGCACCGTCCCGGCGACGGAAACCGTGTGGATGCGCACCCGTGAAGTGTGGGTCCATGCCGTGGATCTGGACAACGGGGCGAGTTTCAATGACATCCCCTCCACAGTCCTGGAACGGCTCCTCGGTGACATCACCGGGGCTTGGAAAACCCGAGGCACGGACGCCGGGCTCCTCATCAAAGTCACCGGCGGAAAAGACGTCGCCGACTTGACGTTCGGCGACACCAGCGCCACCAACCCGTCGGTCGTCACCGGGACCCTGCCCGCCGTCGTCGAGTGGGCAACCGGCCGGGGCACCAACAGCGTCACAGCAGACGGACCCGGCACGAACTGGACTACGCCGGCCGCGCCGAGCTGGATCTGAGCAACATGAAGTCCTCGGGCAAATCGCCCAGGGTGGCCAGGGACCTGAAACTTGTATCCCAGAGGCGACGGACCTGACCAGCCCTGCGCGGTATGCCTGTCCCGTCAAAGAAGCTGTCTGCCTGCTAAGCAGGAGGGCGGCTTCTTCGCTAGCTGTTCACGGTGATGAGCCCCTTGCCGGCGATTTTGCGCCCGTTCTCTAGGCCGGCAATGAAATCAACTGCTGAGGAGAAGGGGATTGTCTCCCCGATCGACGGTTGGATGTGACCATCGGCGGCAGCTTTCGCGGCGGCAGTGAGGATTTGGGTGGTAGGTGTGCAGAAAAAGATCCTGTGTCGGCGAAACAGGGCCGAGTGGAAGAACTTGGCAGGGGTGGCATTGATGTCCAGGAAAGTGCCGGATTTATTCAGCATTTTCATGGCTATATTTGTAGGAAGGAAACCAGAGGTGTCGAAAACAACATCAAACATGCCTCGAAGATCTGGCTGCCGGGACAGGTCGTTCTGCGTATAGTCAAAGACTGGGTCGACGCCCATTTCCCGGGCCCTTTCCAGCCCAGTCGTTCCCGTGCTTCCCGCTACGGTCGCGCCAAGCATGAGGGCAACCTGGACGGCTGCTTCGCCGACACCGCCAGTAGCTCCAGCGACAAAGACGCGCTGGCCGGGGCGAACATTAGCGCGCTCGACGAGTCCTATCCAGGCCATGACGGCGCTCGTCGGAAGCGCCGCGGCCTGCTCGAAGGAGAGCTCGGCTGGTTTTGCTGCGAGATGGGATTCCAAGGTTAGGACGGCTTCAGCAAAGGCTCCGCTTTCTTTCAAACGGGCGATGCCAAAGACCTCATCGCCAGGTTTGAAGTTGGTGACGCCTCCACCGACTGCGCTTACGATTCCGGAGAAGTCCGAGCCCATTGCCCGAGGAAAGGTGCGCCCGGTCATCATTTTCAGTTGGCCTTGCCGCAGCTTCCAGTCAATCGGGTTTACTGACGTAGCCCTTACCGAAACTGCTACCTCGAACTCGGCCGGTTCAGGAAGTCTGAAGGCCTCAAAACGCATCGCTTCGGGGCCGCCATAATTGTGGTATTGAATTCTATGCATGTCATTCTCTCCTGAGGGGTGGCTGGTATAACCAAGCCGAAGGGCGGGCCTGTAGAAACCACGGATGGATATGGTCGTTAATTCAACCTAGGCTCAGATACCTGACACTGAGCGTCAGGTATCTGCAGGAATCTGGTTATTGATCAGATCGAGCTGCTCCCTAACTCATCGCCTAGGAGCACTGCCACCAGAGGTAGCTGCGTGGCGTCCCATGCAACTACTGCGACGAAGGAGGGCATGCTCGTCATCCATGAATTGCTCCCAAGACCGCACTCTTTGACCTCCCATGAGTTACCTTTTGCCGCTTCGATCGGACAGCGCGGCCAAAGGCTCCCGTTGCGCATGGCAAGTGGGTTTAGGAGTGAGGCGGGTCTCATAATTTCTAGTTGATCCTACGCGATTAGTTGTGCGAGACTAAGCCGTGTCCTCAATCAGAGTCTTTATCCTCAGTTCCTTGGCAGAGAAGGGACCCATGCATGGATATCAGCTCCGCCTGATAGCCGAGCGCGGCCACATGCAAAATTGGACGGATATTACGCCCGGCGCGATTTACGGTGCTCTAAAAAGACTCCTTCGCGATGGACTCGTCCGCGAAGTCAGGAATGAGCGCGAGGGAGGCCGGCCCGAACGTCAGATTGTTGAACTAACCGTTGAAGGGCGCGAGGAGCTGGACGCCCTGGTGACTGAGGCCGCCACTGCATTCCGGCTTCCTCCGGATCCGTTCGATCTGATCCTGGCGCGCCCAACCGCCGAAATGCAGAGCAACTTCGAGAGTGTGCTTAAGCAACGCAGCGAGCTCGTTAGCGCTGAAGCGGCCATATACGAGGCACGGATCCGGGACTTAGGCCCCGCGCTTACTGATTTCGAACGCCTAGCCATGTCTCACAAACTCATAAAAATCCAGGCCGAACTCTCCTTCTTGGGTCAAACCCTGGATGCACTTCCGCAAATCCTCAAGAGAGCGCAGTCCCCCATAAATGACCGCACCACTAGCGTCATCGACCAATGAAACTTCTACCCGTCAGCCATGGCTGATCCTTTCAGTCACCCTGGTGGGATCAGCGATGTCGCTATTGAACTCCACCATCGTCAATGTCGCCCTGCCGTCGATTCGCACCAGCCTTGCCGCTTCAGACTCGGCTTTGGCTTGGGTCGTCTCGGGCTGGGCACTGGCCTTCGGCCTCTCGCTTATTCCAGCCGGTCGACTCGGCGACCGTATCGGACATAAGTGGATCTTTTTCGTCGGCGTTCTGCTCTTCACAGCCTCGAGCATCGCCAGCGGTTTTGCACAGAACGAAACGCAACTGATCATCTTCAGAGTGGTTCAAGGACTCGCTGGCGGCTTGTTCTTCTCCACTACGACTGTCTACATCCAGTTGCTGTTCTCAGGACGTGCTAAGGGCACGGCCTTTGGCATCATGGGCGCAGTGATTGGAGTGGCCTCCGCAGTCGGGCCCCTCGTGGGAGGACTGCTAATTCAGGCGGCAGGTGGCGCGGACGGCTGGCGACTAGTCTTCTTCATCAACGCTCCCCTTGGGCTCATCGCATTGATTGGCACCCTGCTCTTTGTTCCCAACGACGTTGGTGACCGAGCGACCGGCGAAGGGTTGGATTTGTTCGGGCTGACTCTTCTGTCCGTTGGTTTAGTGGCGATTCTAGTGCCGCTCATTGAAGGGCAATTTGAAGGATGGCCAACATGGACCTGGGCTTCCGCCGTAGCGGGCGTGATCGTTCTCGTGCTCTTCGTGATCTGGGAGCAGCGCGTTGATGTTCGCGGAAAGCTTGCGCTTGTTCCCCCCCGGCTATTCCGTCATCCCGCGTTCTCCGCTGGATCCGTACTTGCGTTGTTGTTCTTCGCAGCCTTCGTGAGTATCTTTTACGTTCTGGCTCTCCTGTGGCAGGCAGGTCTTGGTTTCACAGCATTCGACACAGGTCTGCTCTCCGTACCATTCGCCGTAGGTAGCATCGCAGGTTCCGCAGCCAGCGGCCGTCTGGCTCATTCTCTCGGACGTGGCGTGTTGCTGGTCGGAACCGCGGCCGTAACCGTGGGTTTGGGATGGATTTCCGTTGATCTCCTAGTCCAGAACGCTGAGAACATCAACGCCTGGGACTTGGCGGCACCGCTACTGCTGGCTGGCATCGGAAGCGGAATGTTTATTGCTCCCAATTCCCAGTTCATCGTTGCAACTGTCAAACCCTCCGAGACGGGAGCGGCGAGCGCAGTGACCGCGACCATGCAGCGTCTCGGAACGGCACTAGGCCTCGCGCTGGTGGCCTCCGTTTTCTACGGAGTCCTCCCCCGTTCGAGCACCCCTTCTCAGTCCGATTATGCCTCCAGCGCTTCGATTAGCATCGGCGTATGCGCGGCGTTGGCCGCGGTGTCTTTCGCCCTGGTGTTCGCCCTCCCAAAACATACTGCACGGGAACAGGCGTAGAACCGCACCATAATCTCACGGAAGCCAGACGGCAGTCGTTGCAGTAGGCCTAGTGGTAGCACCAATGATCGCGCAGCCACCTTTACGGGGCAGACCGGTTTGGGATCAGTTGAACTGGACTCCTGGTCCTAAACCGTTCCGGGCGCTCGCGACTGGAGATAACCAGCCGTTACGCAGTACCCGTAAAGCCCTGAATGAAGCAGGGACCAGCCAGAGATGTCCAACTGCTGTTACCCAGAGTAGGGCACCCGACGCAGGCGGCTGAATCCCACTGGCGTGCGCGGAGGCGGGCTCCGCCGAACGCCCCTTTGCCCACGACCGTGACCGTGACCGTGACCGTGACCGTGAAAACATTATCCCCGTCGTCCAACCCCAGTGGTTCGTCCGGCGCGTGGCGCGGTGGCCGTGCCATCGCCGAACGCTGGGCTGAGTTCGTAGCCTCCAAAGGCTCTGCCTGGACCATCGACCGGCTGATTGTTGACCCGGCCAGCCATCAGGCTGTCATTGAATGGACCCACTACAAGACCGCCGAGGCCACCATGCTCCGGGGGGACGAGTGGTACATCTTTGAACCCGAAACGAGGCTCATCAGCGAAATCCGCGCATATTACGCTGCGGCGCTGGACAGATACCCGTCCTCGACAGAAGCCCGGAACTAACGAGCCAGTAACCAAATGGACTAGCTCCCTCTGGTCTCTCCTTCGAAGCGTCGCTGGGTGCAGACCAATTTTCGGGATGAATGATTGGCAGGACACGGAATGGCGTCTCGTGGGTACAGGCGGGCTCGCGTGGGCAAGTTAACGAGAATTCCCGCGCGTCCCCGAGCTAGGACTTTCACGAGTGCAATATCCGGAGGAGTGCTCCCTCAAAAGAGCTATCTGGAATGCATCCGATTAGATGCATCAGTCACGGATGCCGCCGCGCCACAAGGTTCAAGCCATCATTAAGACGTGCGGTCGCCTGCCTCCAAGCTGGGCCTCGCTGAGGGTGTATGGACGCCGGAGACTGGAGCCCCCGCCACGGGGTTTGTGAGAGTGCCGATTCCGTCGACCTGCACCGTGACCTCGTCTCCGGGAGTGAGGAAACGAGGCGGGGACATAAAACCGCCGCATCCTGAGGGTGTGCCCGTAAGAATAATGTCCCCGGGTTGCAGCGTGAAGTAGCGGCTGAGATAGGCGATCAGCGCCCGCACACCGAAAACCATGTCACGGGTATTTCCGTCCTGGACCATCTCCCCGTTAACCCAGGTCCTGATCCTGATGTTCTGGGGATCGGGAATCTCGCCGGCAGTGACGACGAAAGGCCCGATTGGGCAGAAGGTGTCCAATCCTTTGCCGCGGACCCATTGTGGGTCTGCACGCTGCAGGTCCCGAGCGGAAATGTCGTTTGCCGCGGTATAGCCGAAGACTACGGTCAATGCGTCCTCTTCAGGAATATTGCACGCTGTCTTCCCGATAATGACCGCGAGCTCGCCTTCCCAGTCTACTTCCATCGTGACCGCTTCATCTGCAACTACCGGCCTTCTTGGACCGGTGATGCTGGATGCCAACTTGGGGAACAGATAGGGCGCCTGGGGAGTGGGGAATCCCATGTCCCTGATGGTATCCACGAAGTTGAGTCCGATGCCGAATATCGTTCCGCCGGGGTACGGGGCCAGGAAGTCAGGCTCTTCGCAAGGATCCACGGAGACATCTATTTCAGGTACTTCTCCGGCCACAATTGCCGTCAGGTCCGTTTGCCTCAAAACACGCCAGGTCCCCTCGACCTCGACGGCAAGTCGGTCAGCGTCCTCGTACGCGATTCGTGCGATCTTCACTTATTTTCTCATTCCTGCTGCGGGGACGGAGTAGTTGATGGCCGGGTCGTAGCCGAGGCGGCGTGAGATGGCTTCGGCTGTGCTGGCCACCACGGCGCCGATCCGGGAAAGTTCGGGACTGATTCGGTCGGTGACGCCGGCGACGCTGATGGCGGCCACAGGGCGTCCCATGTTGTCGCGGATGGCAGCGCCGCAGCAGGTGCTCGACGGGTCGATTTCACCGTGGTCCTCGGACCAGCCCCGGTCGATCGTTCGGCGGATTTCTTCCTCCAGGGCCTCCCGCGTCGTGATGGTCTGTGGCGTAAAGCGGTGATAAACGATTTTGGAGAGGATCTGCTCCCGCTCGTCCTCGGGCAGAGCAGCCAGGTACGCCTTGCCAACGGACGTGCAGTGCATGGGGCGCCGCGCTCCGACGTCGCCATGAACCGCGACGGTTTGCGGGCCCTTGTCCCGGTAGATGAAGACCATCTCCGTGCCACGGGGAACGCCAAGATTGACGGATTCGCGGGTCTGTTGGACGAGCATTCTCAGGTACTCCGGTGCGATCTGAGCGACGTCGCTTGACTGCACTGCGGCAAGGGCCAGGCGGGCCGCGGCCGGCCCGAGGTGCCAGACTCCGGCATGGCCGATGTCGTCAACATAGCCGCGCTGCCGCAGGCGTTCAACCAGCCGGTAGGTCGTACTGCGGCTCACGCGGACGGCGGCCGCGATCTCCCCGGTCGACGCTCCCCGCGTCGTGGCCAGAAAATCAAGGATCGAAAGACTCCGGTCCAGTGCTGAACCGGCCGTTTGCTCTTTCACGCCGCTCGCATCCCCTGTTGTCCCACTGGTTGGGACCTCGGGAAGTGTTTCGTCCCGCTCATCGATAAGTTCAGTCATTCCGGTGCTTCACCTCACAATCCGCTAGGTATTTCGGTGTTTTCTGCCTAGCATCGAGTGTAACAGGAATCCCATTCAGCGAGACGGCTTCCTAGAGAATGAAACATCAAAGCGATCAAGGAGCCGGAATTGAGTGCAAATTCCCAGCAGGTGGACCCGCAGGTCCTGGAAACCCTGAAAAAGGTAAGTACCGCCACGCTGGCGACCCAGCTGTTCAAACATGGCCTGCGGCAGCAGTTTTTGGTCGGGGTGGCACCGGTCGGCCAGGTCAAAGAACCGTTCGCCGGAGAAGCGTTCACTATGCGGTTCATCCCTGCACGTGAGGACCTCGACACCCTCGAGGGACTCGCCGATGAGGACAACCTTCAGTGGGCCGGAGTCGAACAGCTTCAGCCGGGTCATGTGATGATTATCGACAGCCGGAGTGACATCAGCGCGGCCTCCGCCGGCGATATGTTGGTGACCCGCGCCATGCACCGAGGGGCGAAGGCGTTCATCACCGATGGTGCTTTTCGTGACGGCTATGTGCTGGAAACCCTCGACATTCCAACCTATGCCCGGGCCATTACCGCCACTACGCGCCTCACCAGCTTCCACGTGGCCGACCTTCAAGTTCCCGTCGGCTGCGCCGGTGTGGCCGTCTACCCCGGTGACATAGTTGTGGGGGACCCCGATGGCGTAATCGTCGTTCCCCGCTCACTGGCCCCGGTCATTGCCGAGGACGCGCTGGAACAGGAAACTCGCGAGGCTTACCTTCATACCCGCGTGCACAATGGAGAGTCCCTGCTCGGCGTGTACCCCCCAAACGAGAAGACGATGGCCGAGTACCAGGAATGGAAGGCATCACGATGAATGTCCTCTCCAACCTCGCCGCTCAGTACGAAGCCCTGATCAGGACGTACTTTGATGGCTGCAACGAGGCTGACGTGGAAAAGATGGCCGCATGCTTCGCCGAAGATGCTGTCCACTACTTTCCTCCGAGCATGTATGGCGGTGCTTGGCACGGCAACCGGCTGATCGCCCAACGCTGGGCAAATTTTGTTGCCGCCAAGGGCTCGGCATGGACTATTGACCGCTTGGTCGTAGTGCCCGACTCGCATCAGGCCGTCATCGAATGGACCCACTACAAAACCTTCGAAGGCACCATCCTTCGCGGCGACGAATGGTACGTCTTCGAGGAGACGACAGGCCTGATCAAGGAAATCCGCGCTTACTACGCCGCCGCCCAACACCCCGGCGTCCCCATCACTGAGCTCGAAGGTTTCGACTACGCCGGTCGCGGCTATCACCTCACCTGCCCCGTCCCCCGCCCTGCAGCCTCCGGGACTGCTGACATCTAAACCCCACTTCAGCCCGCCAAAGATGACGGGCACGAGACAACGGAGACTCCGATGAAGTACTTGAAGACCTTTGCCGCCATCTCACTGGCCGGTGCCATGCTAGTTACCGGCTGCGGTGCACCTAAACCTCCCAGCGCCGCCGATACACCCGCCGGTGAAGTTGCGCTGCCTGCCGAGCCGCTGACCATCAACGTCGTGGACGTCGCCGGGAATCTCCAGCTCAGCCAGAAGATCTTCGATAATTACCAGAAAGAACACCCTGAACTGGTCAAGGAATTCACCTTCCAAAAGGTCAACGCACCCGAACTTGTAGGCAAGTTGCAGGCGCAGCAAAAGGCGGGGCGGCTGGACATCGACCTGGTTCTGACGGGTTCTGACGGAATGGCCTCAGGCCTGAAACAGGACGTCTGGTACGACGTCCTGGGGCAGCAGAAAGACAAGCTACCCGATCCCGCCACTATCTACGACGAGAACGTGAGCAAGTTTCAGCAGCTGGCCAAGGGCAAGGGACTGTCCTTTGTGTTCTATCCCGGCGGACCCCTGCTTGAATTCGATCCGGCCAAGGTCCCGGCCCCGCCCAAGACACCCCAGGAGCTTCTCGCTTGGGCGAAGGCCAACCCGAACAAGTTCTTTTACGCTCGGCCAGCCAACTCGGGCATCGGACGCGCCTTCCTGATGGGGCTGCCCTACATGCTAGGCGATAAGGACCCCAAGGACCCCGTCAATGGTTGGGAGAAGACCTGGGCCTACCTAGCCGAACTCAACCAGTACATCGACTACTATCCCACCGGCACGGCGCAGACAATGACTGAGCTGGCTCAGGGGAACCGCTGGATGATTCCGACCACTACGGGCTGGGACATCAATCCCCGGGCCATCGGTCAGGTACCGGCGGGGATGGAAGTCAGCGCGTTCGACAACTTCACTTGGGTCGGTGATGGGCACTTCATGACCGTGCCCAAGGGTATCCAAGGCGACCGTCTGGCAGTGGTTATGGACTTCATGAAATACGCGCTGCAGCCGGAGCAGCAGGCTTACACCTACGATTCCGGCTACCTCTACCCGGGACCGGCCGTCAAGGACGTTCCGTTGACCATGGCTCCCCAGGAAAGCCAGGACCTCATCAAGGAATTCGGCCGTCCCATCTACGACGAGCTCATCAAGAGCCAGCCGTTGGAGATTCCACTCGAAGCTGATGCGATGGTTTCCGCTTTTGACCTGTGGGACCGGAACATCGGCGGCGCCAAAGTAGAGAAAAAGTAGCAGGCGCAAGAACTTAGTCAAAGGAGACACAAACGTGAACAGCACCATCACAAAACCCGAGTTGGGCCAACTCCGGCTCCAAGGCGTCACCCGGCGCTTCGGCCCCGTGACGGCCCTTGACCACCTTGACCTGACAATTGAGGGCGGCGAGTTCATTGCCCTCCTCGGCCCCTCAGGCTGTGGAAAATCCACAGCGCTGAGCTGCCTGGCCGGCCTTCTGCCGCTCAGCGAAGGCGCCATCTGGGCCGATGACGTCAGGATCGACACCCTGCCCTCCGAGAAACGCGAGTTCGGCATGGTCTTCCAGAACTACGCCCTCTTCCCCCACCTGAGCATCCGCGACAACGTAGGATTCGGCCTCAAGGTGCGGGGCGTAAACAAACAAGAGCTGCGGGCCCGCGTGGATGAGGCGCTGGCCATGGTGGACCTTCAGGAGCACGCCTCCAAACTCCCCGGCCAGCTCTCGGGCGGTCAGCAGCAGCGTGTGGCCATCGCACGTGCCGTTGTGCTCCGCCCCCGCCTGGTCTTGATGGATGAGCCGCTGTCCAACCTGGACGCGAAGCTCAGGCTGCAGATGCGTACGGAGATCCGTCGGCTACACCAGAGCCTGAAGCTCACCACCATCTACGTGACCCACGACCAGGAGGAAGCGCTGGCTCTGGCAGACCGCGTGGTTGTCCTGCGCCGGTCAAAAGTAGACCAGGTCGGGCCCCCTGAAGAGGTCTACAACCGGCCGATCAATACCTATGTCGCTTCCTTCATGGGCTTTAGGAATTTGTTTTCAGTGGAAACAACCTCCTCAACGGGGCAACAGGGCATCGTAGGAGCTCGCTCACACGGCAATTCCTTCCAAGTCACGGCCCAGCGCCCAATCCAGGCCGGGCGAGCCATTATGGCCATCCGTCCGGAGGATTTCCAGCTCGGCCCAGTGGATGGAAATTCCCTGCGGGTCCGTGCGGTGGTCGTCGAATTCTCCGGGCACACCTTCGTAGTGGAAGGCGTCACCGAGGCAGGCGAGGTTATCCACCTCAGGCTCAAGGATCGCGTCAGCGCAGGTGACACGATCGAGGTTGGGTTCTCCCCCTACAGCGCTCTGCTTTTCACCGGTGACGAGTGCTCGGACGACGTCGTTCAGACGGCAGCGGCCGTGCAAGTAGAGGTGTTCTCGTGACCCTGACCGACCGCACGGATGCCCCCAAGCTGAACTTCCGGCATAAGCTTGCGGACCGCGGCATCGACCCCTTGCTGGTGCTGCTGCTCCCGGCTGTGCTGCTCCTTGGGGCACTGTTTGTGTACCCGATGTTCTATGGCGTCAGCATTTCGATGGACCCGCTCGACGGTGGCGGACCGTTTGCAAACTACGTGAACTTCTTCAGCGATCCGTTCCAGTCCTCGACCATCTGGAAGACACTGGGGCTGGCACTGCCTGCCGCGCTGATCAACGTGGGCGCGTCCGTCCCCATCGCAATGCAGATGCGCCGGAAGTTCCGTGGCAAGAGGCTCCTTACGGCAGTTCTGGTGCTGCCTGTTAGCCTCGGAACGGTGCTTGTAGCCGACGGCCTGCTCCGTTACTTCTCCCCCACAGGTTGGTTCAATCAGGTTCTTATAAGCGTCGGGCTGGTGGATGAGCCCGTACGCCTCATCTACAACTACGCAGGTGTGCTCTTCTCCCTGATCATCACCGGCTTCCCGTTCGCCTTCCTGCTGACCCTTTCCTACCTCTCCGGCATCGATCCAACACTGGAGCGGGCCGCAGCGACACTCGGCGCAACCAAGTGGCAGCGCACAAAATACATCGTGATGCCGCTGCTCGCACCCGGGCTGGCGATGACCTTCTGCCTCACGTTCGTCCTAGCGTTCGGCGTCTTTCCCTCGGCAAACCTCGTTGGCGAACCGACCGGATCCACGCGGGTTCTGTCCATTGCGGCCTACCAGGCAGCATTCGAACAATACGACTTCTCCCTCGCCTCGACCATCGCGGTCATCATGGGCGTCGTGGAGATGGTCATCATCGGTGCGGTCTTGATCCTGCGCAGCCGCTTCTATGAAGGATCCACAGCAGGAGGCAAAGGCTGATCATGACAACGACAACTACTCCCCCAAGCACGTCCCGTCGGGCAAACGAGTCACCATCTGCACTCACGGGAAAAAAACGCTCACTACTCCAGATCGCGGTCTGGGTCGCTGTCGGATTCTTCCTCCTGAACCTAGCCGGAATCATCCTCTCGGTTATCGTCAACGCCTTCGGTACGACCTGGTTCAAGGGCCCACTCCCTGAAGGCTTCACAGTCCAATGGTTCGGTCAGGCCTGGCAAGACTTCAACCTCGGCGACGTTCTGATCACCACGCTCCAGGTGACCTTCAGCGTATTGGCGCTATCGCTCGCCTTCGGTGTGCCGGCAGCCTACGCCCTGGCCCGACGGGACTTCCCCGGCAAGAAGCTAGTCATGCTGCTGATGTTGCTGCCGGTCATGCTCCCTCCCATCACCTACGGCGTCCCGCTGGCGACACTGATGTACCAGCTCCAGCTCGCCGGTTCACTGACCGGCGTGATCCTAGTGAACCTGGTCCCGGCTTTGCCGTTCGTCATCCTCGTGATGACACCCTTCATCGGGCAGCTGGACCGGAACCTAGAGTCTGCAGCTCGCATGTGCGGCGCCAACACGTGGAAGATGTTCCGAATGGTCTTGGTGCCGCTGCTCACCCCCGGCATCCTCGCAGCCGGTGTACTCATCCTTGTACGCACCGTGGCGATGTTTGAACTGACGTTTCTCGTGGCTGGACCCAAGAGCGAAACGCTCATCGTTGCCCTGTACTCTGCCGCGTTCTCCACCGGAATCCGCAGCGCCCAGACCATCGATGCCATGGCCGTCATCTACACCGTGATGACCTCGCTACTGCTGATGATCGCTCTGCGCTTCGTCAACCCCACCCAGATTGTCGGACAAGTGAAGGGTGCCGCAGACGATGACTAGGCAGAGCACTATCCAGCGGATCGAAATCTTTCCCTTGGAACACACGCTAAAGGACGGCGGCTTCGGCGCCTCCAAGGTCAGGGTCGCAGCGAGAACTGCGACCCTGGTCAAGATAACAACTTCTGACGGCATCGTCGGCTGGGGAGAGTCCTTCGGCCCGCCGCGGCTCGTCGCCGCCCACCTTGAAGGCCTGGCCCGGGCCGTCATCGGCCAGCCTCTGGAACTCAGAGAAGGAACATGGCTGGGCAGGCTCACTACGGGGTACCACCTGACGAAGGGCGGCCTGCACGTTGCAGCCATCAGCGGTCTGGATATCGCTATGTGGGACGCTGCAGCGAGAACCTATGGTGTTCCGGTCTCGGCCCTCCTTGGCGGACGGGTCCGCGATGACGTAACCGCCTACGCCTCCACCGGCTATTACCACGCAAAAGGCGACAGCGGGCCCCTCCGGGCATACATCGAAGAAGCGGTCGACGAAGGATTCACCGCCGCGAAAATCAAAATCGGCTCCGGCGTCCATGACGACGTCGAACGCACAGGCATCACCAGAGACCTCCTGGGCCCGGACGGCCTGGTGATGGTGGACTACAACGCCAATGCAACGGTAGACACGGTCCTTGCCTCGCTTCGCGAGATCGAGAATTTCAATCCTTACTGGGTTGAGGAGCCTTTGCCGCCGGAGGAAACGCAGGGTTGGGCCATGCTGCGCAACCATACCGCCCTTCCGCTGGCAGCCGGCGAGGCGCTCTACACGCGGTTCGGTTTCCGAGACTATATAGCGGAGAAGCGGATCGACATCGTCCAGCCCAACCTCTCCGTCTGCGGCGGATTCACCGAAGCCAAGATCATTGCACAGATGGCCACAGCATGGAACCTCCGCGTCGCCCCTCACGTCTGGGGAACCGGCGTCCTCATTGCCGCGACCCTCCAACTGATCTCCACCCTCCCGGCGTCCCCCTTTGGGGAACGGAACGCGTACCCGCCGATGCTCGAATACGACCGCGGCGAAAACCCCTTCCGCGAAGGCGTCCTGAAGGAGCCCATACTGGCGCGAAGCGGCCAGGTCCAGATTCCGGCAGGGAACGGCCTCGGCGTCGAAATTAACGAAGATGCAGTGCGGATGTGGGCTCTGCCCACCCACACACTGGATATCACCTCCCAGTGAAAGAGAAGGCATGAATCACCAGCAAGCCAACACCACTTGGACACCCCCCGAGATCACCACAGGGCACGGTGCCCTCACGGGCCGCACTGCGTTCGTCACCGGAGCGGGGCGGAACATCGGCCGTGCCATAGCGATCCGATGCGGAGCCGAAGGCGCGCGCGTTGCCGTCAATGACGTTGACGCGGCCGCGGCCGAGTCCGTCGTGCAGGAGCTGCGGGACGCCGGCTTGGATGCATTCGCCGCAATCGGCGATATGTCCGACTTCACCCAAGTCGACCGGGTGTTCGCGGAGACCGAGGAAGCCCTGGGCACCGTCGACATTCTGGTCAACAACGCCTACGTCCGGTGCGGCGACACCGCATGGGGAAACTTCCTCGCCGTGGAGCCATCCGACTGGGAACTGTTCGTCAGCAAAAATATGAACATGCTCTACGGCTGCACCCAACGCACAGCGCGCGCCCTGGCCACCAAGGAACAGAACGGATCCATCATTAACATCAGCTCTCACGGAGCAGAGCGCGCTCACCGCAACCACATCCCGTATGACTCCGTTAAAGGTGCGATGGAGTCCTTCACCCGCGCCGTCGCCGTCGACCTCGCCCCGTGGGGCATCCGCGTCAACGCCCTGCGCCCCGGCGCAATCGCAGTCGAGGGAGAACCGCCCATGTGGGACGGCAAGAAGGATCTGCGCGCAGCACAGATCCCGCTGGGCCGCGCAGGAACACCCGAAGACATCGCAGCCGGCGTCATCTTCCTGGCATCCGCAGAATCAGCGTTCGTCACCGGACAGACCTTCAACATCGACGGCGGCATGCTGGCCCAAGGACGCGCACCCCAGGTCGAAGGCGTGCCGGTGATGCACCCGGGAAACGCCGCAAGGGTTCCCGCCACCCTCTTTCACTGATCCCTCCCTTAGAGTCAAGGATTCCAGCATCATGACCACCATTGCAGGCACGAACCCCTACACCGGAGTCCGCCTGGACCCGGTAGCCGAAGAAGACTCCCCGTTCGATGTTGACCGCATCGTCGAGAGCGCGGGCAAGGCCTTCTCCTACCTGGAGAGCATCGGCAGAACCGGCCGCGCCGGGCTGCTCCATGTCCTCGCGGACAGCCTGGACCTGAACGCGGAAGAACTGATCAAGGCCGCTGACGAAGAGACTGGAATCGGCCCGGCCCGGCTGACAGGGGAGCTCAAACGGGCGAGCTACCAGATGCGGTTCTTCGCCGAAGTCCTGCTTGAGGGCAGCTACCTGGAGGCCACCATCGACACCGCAGGTGACACCCCGATGGGACCGCGTCCCGACCTTCGCCGCATTCTCCAGCCCATCGGCCCCGTGGCCGTCTTCGGATCCAGCAACTTCCCCTTCGCCTTCTCCGTCATCGGCGGCGACACCGCGTCGGCGCTGGCAACAGGATGCCCTGTCGTGCTCAAGGCCCACAGCTCCCACCCCCGAACCTCCAAGATCTCCTACGACATCATGGCCGCCGCGACCACCAACTACGGAGCACCCGAAGGAATCCTGGGTATAGTCTTCGGACAAAAAGCCGGAACGGCGCTCGTCAGCCACCCCCTCATCCAGGCTGTCGGGTTCACCGGCTCACTTGGCGGCGGCGCCGCGCTCATGGAAGCCATCAGCCGCAGGCCACAGCCTATCCCCTTCTACGGCGAACTCAGCAGCCTCAACCCACTGATCGTCACCCCAAACGCAGCCTCTGAACGGGGCGCCGACATCGGCGCAGGCCTTGCAACCTCCATCACCACCTCCGCCGGACAGTTGTGCACCAAACCGGGCATCGTCTTCGTCCCCCAGGGCGATGATGGGGACATTCTCGTGTCCCGGCTCGCTGACGACCTGGCGGTCAGCACCGTTTCGCCTCTCCTAAACCGCCGGATCTTCGAGAGCTACGCCGCCATCACCGGCGCCCTGGAAGACCAGAACCATGTGGAGCGGGTCGCCACCGGAAAGAGCCCGGCCGAGGAGGGATTCCGTGTCACGCCGGTCGTCTACAGCATCGATGTCTCCCGGCTGCGCCGGGAGACAGTTGAGGAATGCTTCGGTCCCTCTGCCATCATCGTCCGGTACGGGACACTGCCCGACCTCGAACTGGCACTGCCGATGATCGAGGATTCACTGACCATGACCGTCCACCTCGGCGACGGCGATGACGATTTAGCGCGTCGGCTCACAGAACTCGGAAGGGCACGAGCCGGCCGGATTATCTACAACGGCTACCCCACCGGCGTCAGTGTCAGCTGGGCCCAGACCCACGGGGGCCCCTGGCCGTCGACAAACTCCCTGCACACATCCGTCGGAGCAACCGCGGTCCGCCGGTTCCTTCGCCCGGTCACCTACCAGGACGCCCCGGGAAGCGTCCTCCCGGACGAGCTCAAGGACGGAAACCTCACCGTCCCCACCCGGGTCAACGGGCAGTTGAACCTTCCACAACCGTCGGCGCAGCCATGAGCACAGAACTCCCGCTCATCCGGCAAGAAGACAGCGCCTACCAACCACCGCAATGGCAATGTCCGGACAACTGCGACTTCTGCAGCATCCCGGAAACAGACTGATGAGAGTACGCCTCCAGACCGACCAGCTCCGCGCCGTACTAGACTCCCACGGCGCAGAGCTGGTCTCCCTCCAAAACAGCACCGGTAAGGAGCTGCTCTGGTCAGCAGGAACGCAATGGCCGCGGCACGCCCCCGTACTTTTCCCAATTATCGGACGGCTCGCCAACGACACACTGCACCACGACGGCCGAGACTACCCGATGCCGCAGCACGGATTTGCGCGGGACAACCAATTCGCTGTCCTGGAAACCACCGCCCATACTGCCCGCTTCTTTCTCCGCAACAACCCGTCGACAGAAACCATGTTTCCGTTTCCATTTACGTTGGAAAGCAGCTGGTCAGTCAACGGACCAACACTTCAACTCATCTTCACGCTCACCAATACAGGCCCCGCGCCAATGCCCGCCTGCCTTGGATGGCATCCGGCATTCAGGTGGGACCCGTCTCCGGGATGGCAACTTCAATTCGACGAGGAGGAAACCGCCGCCGTTCGGCGGGTCAATGCCCAAGTGCAACTCATGCCGGGGGGACATCCGTCACCCGTGCATCGAAGGGTTCTTACTCTGACTGAAGACCTGTTCACTGACGGGGCGATCATTTTTGAGTCAGTGAAAAGCAACACCGTCCAATACGTCTCGCCGGCCGGGCCGCTACTGGACCTGGCCTTCGACGATTTCCTGCAGTTCGCAGTCTGGAAGCAGACGGATGCGGATTTCGTGTGCCTTGAACCGTGGGCTGGCCTACCGGCGCCAGCGTCATATCGGGGGGAGCTACTGGCAAGCCCCGGACAAATGATTGTCCAACCAGGTGAAGAACTAAGTTTCAGCTGCGGGGTCACCGCCCATCCCTGACATCACAGCGCCAGAACGCTACCCAGCAATGAAGCAAAGGAGAGGAAACTGTAGAAGGCGTGACATAACAATGACCCTCTATATGTCCCATTGGGTTTTCGTCTTGCCCTGGATGAAAATGGAGGGGACGGTGGGGAGATAGCTATTGACTTCGCCTGCCGAGGTTCAAGTGGCCGCGGCGTGCTGGTCACGCTTTCGCGCAGCCGAGTGGCTACTGAACGCCTCATCACAGGTTCGAGGATTTCGCGGCTCTACCTCGGTGTGAGAAAGCAGTGAATCCGCTAATAGTCTAACCGTGTTTGCTACCACGAAACGTCTGTGGTGGCCTTGGTTCGAATTGCCTTCTGTAAGGAGTCGCCCGAATGGCGTGAAGGGAGACCACGCAGAGCATAGGGTCAAGATTGTGAGAAGGAGGTCGCTGGCATCATTGCGCTCAATTCCCGGTAGGGCTGTCACCAATCGATCCACCATTTCTGAACTGCTCACAATTCCTATTGCGCTAGACAAACCTTCCTCTCCAGTCTCTAAGCCTTTCCAGAACAGCAATCGTGAGTGTGTGTCGTCCTGCTCGTTGTACTGGAAGAGGCGGGCGGCGTAGTCGGCAACCGAGAGTGGTCCTACGCCGAACAGCTGCACGTTTTCGGATATCGCCGTGAGAGCGGATAGCACTACTACATCAAACAGAGACTTCTTATTACCGAAGTATTCATAAATTCGCTCCTTGTTCACACCAGCTTCACTGGCTATGCGGTCGACTCGCGCACCAGATAGCCCGTAAGCGGCGAACTCAACGGTAGCCGCGTTCAAGAGTAACTCTCTCGTGCGCTCTGTATTCCAGGCCACGACACGCTCCATCCTGTTAATAGCATCCGGTGAACGTGCCTGGCATGCTGCCAAGAACTGGCTGATCTTAGGAGCGATGCGAATGCGCAGTAGCAATCCGTGCGAACGGATGCCGTTTTACCCGACCACTCGTCTTGCGGCCTAACCGCCGACGCCGCAATTGACGTGTCACACCCTCTTAGGCTAAGTGAATGCACATAGAGTATGACGAAAACGAGTAGCTCGCAAGCCAAGTCTCCCTACTCCGAGGTAAGGGAATGGATATTTCATCTGGTCGCTCCGGCCATTACTCGTAGCGGGACCACCATTCAGCGAGGTAATGCTGAGGATCTGCTGCAGCGCTGAGGATCATAGAGCTGACTGTGGAACGGCTGGGCAGATTCAGTTCGCCTGACTGCCAGACCCTAAGACTGGCTGGGCTCTTTCGGACTTAGCGCCATTTCCCGTTGTTTCTGGCTGTAGAGCCAGTCGTTGTACTGGAAGTCGTTGTCCTTGCGGCTCTTGAAGAGCAGGTTGCACCGAGCCTGTGGCGTGCCCGACGTCTGTCCGCTGCATAGCTCAGCCTCCGGCTTCAGACTTTTTCGCAATGGATGCCCGAAACCAATTAATGCAAACCCAGCTGATCACACCCAGAGGACCCCCATGCATGCTCGCATGGGGGTCCACCTACAAACGGACGAAGGCTCTTCTTACTGTTTCTGGTCGTCTGTGTATTTGTAGGGTTGGGACTCGTCGCTAGACGGTCGCGTCGGGGGCGTCATGGGCAGGCGCTGCGCCGCCGAAGGCCTGAGCCAAAGGCATCTGGTCGAAAGTGATATCGATGCGCGAAATCTTGCCATCGGTCACCGTAACGCGTTCCCCGGCCACCAGTGAAGGGACCGGTTGGAGATGTGTGTTGTACCAAGCCACGGCGGTGGTTTCGTCGCCGAAGACGGTAAAGTCCGAAACCCCGGTGAGCATCTTGACGAAACCATCCATAAAGGCGTGGAAGCCTGCGTGACCGCTGAATGTTCCGTTGGGGGCGGTGATGACTATGTCCTCCGTAAGGAACTGGGTGGCTTCATCGACGTTTTTGGAGGTCCAGGCCTCAAAGTACGCTGTGGCGATCTGGGCTGCTGCGTTCTGAGTCATGAGAAGAATCCTTGCTGTGTTGAGTGGGGCGCTAGAGGTTGGTGGTTCTTAGTTCAATTGAGGTGCTCAAGGGCCTGGGCGAATACTTCGCGCGGCGGCGTCGTCGGGCGTCCAAGAATGTCGGTGAGCGCTGTGCTGGTGGTCTTCCAAGCGCCGCGGGCAGCGCCAGCGTTGTTGTCCGCAATGGCTGCCGCGAGACCTTCGGGTAGTCCACCGGAAACAAGGACGCCGGCGTAGGCCTCCTTGGGGAGGTTGTTGTAGGTAATGGGCTTACCGGACAGTTCCGCCGCTACGGTGACCAGGTCCTGCATGGTGTAGTCGCTGCCGCCCAGTTCGTAAACCTCTCCGTTGACTACATCACCGGCGATTACGCGTGCCGCGGCGATTGCGAGGTCTTTGCGTGCTGCACCGGAAATCAAGCCGTCACCTGCTGAGCCGACGGCTTCGCCGTACTGAACCCAGAAACCTACGAAACCAGCGGAGTTCTCGATGTAGGAGCCGTTGCGTAGGAAGGCGAAGGGAATGCCACTACCTCGGATGATCTGTTCGGTCTCGGCGTGGGGCTGTGCCATCTGGATGCCGCTGGTATCAGCGTTGAGGTAGCTGGTGTAGACAATTTCAGTGGCATTTGCGCGCTTGGCGGCTTCAACGACGTTTGCGTGCTGAGCGGCCTGGGCGGCCGGTGAGTTCGAGGAAATCAGCAGCAGCCGGTCTAGGTCGTGGAAGGCCGCGTCCAGACTCCCGGCATCCTCGTAGTCGGCAAATCGGACCTGTACGCCGCGGTCCGCGTAGGTGGAAAGGCTAGTGGTCTCGCGCGCGGTGGCCACAATGCTTTCAGGTGAGGACCCGCCGCTGAGGAGTTCGTCGAGAACGGCGCGGCCGAACTGGCTGGACGCTGCGGTGATAGTGATCATGATGACCTCTTCCTAGTAGGCATCGGCCCCTCGTGGCGCCGATCTACTTCCAAGCTTCTCGTTCATTACATGACACATCGCGTCAGGTTTTAAAAGTAGTTTGGATCTTTTTGCCAGTAGTTTGGATTTTTCCCGTCCGCTGGCGTCAGGAGTGGTAGAGGAGGTTGAGGTCCTTCACGACGTCTGCCAGATGCTCAATAAGCTCCGGAGGCTCAAGGACCACGAGGCGAGGTCCGAAGCCAAGAACAGTCTGGGCATGGCCGAAGGAGCGCATCCGCAAAGTAAGTTCGGTCCATTCCTGATTGGGATTGGCGTAGCGGTCCACCTTCTCGACCAGGTCGGCATCGTGAACGCGGAGGACTATCCCAAGAATTTCTCTTTTGACGCGGATCCTGACCATCACCGAAGAGTAGTCCCGTTGCCATTGATCATTCAGTGACGTCCAGGCGTCGTGAAGAGAGTAGTTTTTGGGGCGCTGAACCGCCGTGTCCAGAACCAGGGGCTCTCTGATACGGCTCACTCGGAACATCCTGTCCGTTTCCCTAACCGTCGCCACCAGGTACCAAACGCCCGCTCGGTGGACCAGGCCGTGGGGGTCAACCTCGGGGAAGAGCAGCAGGTCATCGGAATCGCGTTGTTCATAGGCGAACCGAACCTGTCGATCAGTCAGGACTGCTTCTTGGATTACGGACAGCTGGGAGCCACCTTCGCTACCTGCGCCCCATCTTCCCGCGTCAATGATGATCCGTTCCGTGCTGCGCTCGGCCAGTTGCTGATGGGCGTCAGGTAATGCGGCCATAAGTTTGCGCAGTCCTGCACGCAGCGCGTCCCCCAAGCCCAGGTCTACGTGGGCATCCTCGTTTACCAGCACGAACAACGCCCGCGCTTCCTCCGGGGTCAGACCAGTGACATCGGTTCTGAAACCCGGCAGGATGGCAATCCCGCCATTGCGGCCGCGTTCAGCGTAAACAGGCACACCGGCGGTGGACAATGCCTCCATGTCGCGGTAAATAGTCCGCGGGGTCACTTCCAGTTCCTTGGCCAGAGCCACGGCCGAAAGCCGGCCGTGGGTCTGCAGGAGCAGCAGCATAGCTAGCAACCGATCTGATCTCATATTTCGATTTTCGCATCCAAACATGACAATTAATGCCAGGTATCTTTCGAAGGGTGACTCAGATAACTGGACATAGTTTGTCAAGTATTAGCTGACAGACTGTCATCGCCCTTCCCGTGTGGGCGAGTCCCCCGATAGAACTCGATAAGAGTTTGTACACGTACGAAAAGATAGAAGATAACGCAGAGTGACGCCGCAGCCGAACAATTTGATCCAGACCTTCGACCCGCCTCTCCTGGAAGGGACCATAGTCCGCCGGCCCAACAGGTTCATAATCGATGTGGAGCTCGACGGGAAGCTAATCCCCTGCCATTGCCCAACCACAGGAAGGATAGGCAATCTGGTGCTCGACGGGCTTGCCTGTCTGCTCTCACCGGCCGAAAACCCCGCCCGCAAAACCAGGTATACCGTCGAGGCTATCGCCGTTGACCGCCAGGCCCAGTATCCCTGGATCGGGATCAACCAGAATGCCGCTAATAAGTACATTGAGGCTGCGCTCACATCGGGCTCGCTGGACGGGATCGTCCCGGTTGAATCCGTTCTCCGAGAACAGAAACTGGGGATCTCCCGTCTCGATTTCCTGGTGAATAACGACACCTTTGTGGAAGTCAAGACACCCCTTCAGAACTTGCAGATAGCCCTTCCACCGAACACACTCACTCGCAAGCAGCCCGCCTTCAATTCGACTGAACGAATGGTCAAGCACGTCGCCGAGCTGGGTGGGAGCCTCGATAACAACCAGCGTGCCATCATGCTGCTCTGCTTCATGTACGACAATCCAGGATTCAGCGTGGAAGCCAGCACACGTAAATCCCAAGTCGCAGCAGGAGTTTCGGCAGCAGTTGCCCAAGGAATAGAAATCTGGCAAGTCAACCTTCTGCTGACTCCGAACGGAGTCACGGTGGGCGCCACCACAGACCTCACCGCGCAATTCGCCTAGGCGGCCATCCGTTCTACTTCCTGGGCACTTCTCAAGAAGAAAGCGCCGATCCTGAACCGATTCGAGGTTCAGGATCGGCGCTTTCCTGTGTGCGGCGCCGTTTCCGGCCGCCTGCCGTTGCAGAGACGTGGCACACGTCTCTGCAACGAATTCACGCCAATGGGAGCACCCACTGAGGGCAGTACCCTCGGACCGGCATGGCGAAACGGCTTCGAGCTTTCCCCCGGGAGTGAACTCATTCTCTAGCTTTCGGGCCTGCCCGGGGAAGCCTAGGAAACGGTTGGATCAAAAAGCCCTGAGTTGGGTGGCTATAACATCGGCCAGGGGCACGGCGGGTCGTTCTATCAGCTGTTCAAGGTCGTTGCTTGTTGTGAACCAATCGCCATTGGAGACAGCCAGACTCGTGTCGGCCAGGAGGTCTGCGAACTCCCGCGGTAATCCTTGTGTAGTAAGGGTTTCGGCGTACTCACCAACACTTAGATCCTGATAGCGGAGCGGCCTGCCCGATTGCCGGGAGAACTCGGCGGCAACCTCGTGCAGGGAAAAGGCTGTACCGCCGAGCTCGTAAACGCGGCCGTTGTTTGCGGCGGCATGGGCTTGCCCTGAGCCTACGGCGCCAAGAAGAACCCGGGCCGCTGCCGCGGCGAGGTCAGCCCGGGTGGCACCGGAGACCCTGCCTTCACCGGCGCAGCCGTACATTACCCCGGAGTCAAGGGCAGGGCCAATATCTCCTAGTTCTCCCGTGTAAAGCTCGGTGTACCCACCGTTGCGCAAGAAGGTGAAGGGAAGGCCGGACCGGACAACATATGCCTCCGCTTGCTTGTGTTCGTCGGCCAACCGCAAGGTGCTCACGGGCGTGTTGACGAAGCTGGTGTAGGCAATCTGAGAAACATTGGCCTTCACAGCTGCATCAATTGCATTCTTCATCTGTGGGAAGCGCTGGCCGTACTCGGCGGAAGGTATCAGCAGCAGCCGATCGGCACCTGCGAAGGCTGGCCCCAAAGTTTGGGGTTCGGTGTAGTCCGCGTGGCGGATCTCTACTCCCAATTCCGCCAGACTCGCAGCCGTCTGCGGCGACCTCACGGCGGCTGCGATGTTACCTGCCGGAAGTCCCTGGTTCAGGAGTTCGGCTACAACAAGCCGGCCGAGGCGTCCTGTGGCAGCTGTGATGACGATTTTTTGGTCCGGGCCGTTGGGGGTGGACATAGGGTACCTTCCGATTGCGTATTTCCGCGGTTCGGGAGTCGTTGACGCCCTTTGCATGAGCGAGCTCCCTGGGGTGTGTCCAATGTGCACTCGTATACATGACAGAATCAGTCACGTATAAAATTAATTACGGGTCTGCCGAACAATTTCTGATAACTCGCGCCCCAATTCCGCCGTTAGGTTCGAAGAGTCTCTTGCTGAACCCCGGTGGTCGTCACATACATGGTTTACGGTCCAGCGAGCCGGTTCCGTCAAGCGCAATGGGCGGCACCGAGCCGATGAGCCCTAACTGGACGAGCGTCCCCGCTGTGTGGCCCGTTTTGCAAGCTCGATTGGATCGTCCATTCGCGGGCGGGTTCCGTAGCGCATTTGTACTCCTTGGGGCAGCCCTTTGATGATCGCGGTTGAACCGGAAATATCGATTGTGATTCGGCCATCCCCCATTGGGGCGTTTGAAATATGAAGATCACCGTAGGATTCCGGGAGCGCCGGGTCCATCCAGAGTTCGCCGCGCGCTAGATCGGGGCGGTAGCCCATAAGGCTTTTCACCAATTGGATCGGCGTCGTTGCTGCCCACGCTTGAGGCGAACACGCGGTGGGGTAGGGAACAGGTTCGTCCAGGTCTGCGCGGCTGAAGCCGCAGAACAGCTCCGGCAGGCGGCCTTGGGAGTATTCCGCGGCATCGAATAGGGCTGTAGAGATTCTTTGAGCCTCTTCAACAAAGCCATAGCGCAGAAGACCCGCTGCGATAATGGCGTTATCGTGTGGCCAAACCGAGCCATTGTGATAGCTCGCGGGATTGTAGGCGTCCATATCGCTCGCCAATGTCCGAATTCCCCAGCCGCTGAACATTTCCGGGGACATGAGGCGTTCCGCCACGAGCGGGGCTTTGTCTTCATCGATGAGGCCGAAAAGCAAGCAATGTCCCATATTGGAGGCACAAGCGTCCACTCGCTTTTTGCCAGCGTCTAGCGCCACGGCGTAGTACCCGCGATCCGGAAGCCAAAACTGCTCGTTGAAATTCTTCTTCAACTGATCGGCGCGGGCGCTCAACTCTGTAGCCGTGGCGACGTCGCCTGCATCGTATGCCATCCAGGCACGGGCTTGGTAGGCAGCGTAGACGTAGGCCTGGACTTCGCAGAGTGCGATTGGCGGCTCAGCCAGCCTGCCGTCCGCGAAATTGATGCCGTCCCAGGAGTCTTTCCAGCCCTGATTGATCAGGCCGTGATTGTTGAGACGTTTGTATTCGACGAATCCATCGCCATCCCTATCTCCGTAATGTCGTATCCAATCCAGCGCACGGTCTGCACTTGGCAGGAGTGCCTTGATGATGTCCGGGGCGAAGCCCCAGCGACTGACTTCTCCGAGCACGGCGACGAACAACGGGGTGGCATCGACGCTGCCGTAATAGGCCGACCCCCCACCAAGCGCCAGCCCAGTTGAGACACCGAGCCTCACTTCGTGAAGGATCTTGCCTGGTTCCTCTTCACTCATGGGATTCACCACGCTGCCTTGTCTGTCGGCAAGGGTTTGGATGGTTCCAAGTGCCAGAGAAGGATCCACAGGAATTGCCATGATGGAGGCCCACAAAGAGTCCCGGCCGAATAGTGCCATGAACCAAGGTGCTCCGGCAGCAACAACAATCCGCTCGGGATGGTCGGGGTCCTCAATACGAAGAGCGCCTAGGTCTTCATAGCTTCGGAGAAGGGTTCGTTCGATGGCAGGGTTACCCATGCGAACCACTGGAATCTTGGACACCCACTCCCGCCTCCGCACATCACGCGGAGATAGATGGTCTCCGTCAGGATGGACGAACGCTGGGTGGGCACCGTCGAGAGTGGGTGAAACCGTAACGGTCGCACTCCATTGTCCGTGTGGAGGCACAAGGGCCGTGTACGTCAATCCATCGGCAGTGACCTTCGCAGCGACGGCGGAGATGACGACTTCCTTGTGAATCTCCTGCCATGAGGCCCGAATGACTAGATGATCGCCTGTTGCGGCACGATGCTGCTCCCATTTCCGCTGAATCCGGGCTTCTTTTACCTCGAAGAGATCGGCGAAATCGACCTCGGCTCTGATCGAAACGACGCATTCTGCCGGGTTCGGTGAATAGTTTCGGACTGTCACCTGCTCATGAATACCTGCGCCCAATTCTCGCGTCCGTTCAACGATCAGGGGGCTGTCAGCCTGGCCTTCGGTGTACGCGACACGGCCTACAAAGATCGCCCTATAGGGTTCCTTGGACTTCGTAGCGAGAGGCTCCAAGGGCCCCCCGTTGACTGTGAGATTCCAACGGGAAAGGACTCGCGTGTCATCGACAAAAACGCCCTGCGGGTATTCGGGGGACATGTCCCCATTGGAGGAGGAGATACAGAAGGCTGCCCCATCCACCAGAGTCACAGTTCCGACCCCAAGCGAACCAGCAGATGTGTCCGCGTTCCACCCAGCCATCCCGGTTCCTCCCTAGGGCTGAAATTCATCGGAATCAAGGTGGGCAGGGTCTGATCCTCCACCTTCTTCATTGACGCTACGCCAGTCAGTTCTCTCAAACCAGATCCTCCTTTTAACAGCAGAATGGTTCTGTCAAGGAAGATCGCCGTCCCGATGTTCACACAAGACCGGCCAGCGTTTAATGCAGCCCGTGAGAGCGGACAGGGACTACCAATTTTCGATAAAGAACATACAACCAGCAACCGGGCCGCCATCGACATCTTGTCCGTGACGGACAAGGCAATCCGGAAGACTCCATTCTTGGTGCTCGCATTGCCATGCATCAATGCAGTGGATGCCAGCGCCGCCGCGTATGCTCGGTGGACGTCAAGACGCTGTAGAACTTGCACTTAGGGGCCTTGGATATCCGGGCTTGCCAGGACTCGTCCTCAGACTGCATTAATCAGCGGAACATGTCCGGCAGCTCCTGGATAACGGGAGGCGTGGACATGACTGGCGGGGCTATCGGCATTTCAGTCACTTTCTGCCCACGGCTCGGTCAGTCATTCTGGGGTAGTGATCCTGCCGCTGCCAACTTTAGTCCTCCATAGGAACGGCCAGCGCACAAGCCTCTACCATAGATTCATCCGATTATGCGCCCCCGCGGGAGAGACGTCATGAATGACCCTGAGTATTTGAGAGACTTACTCATGGGCCGCGCCGCCGGCGGACATCCGTTGTTTGCCACGGTGAACCGTGTAGTCGCCGAGCGTCATGGGGGCCGACTTATCGGCCCACATCAACTAATTGCCTCACCCGGAACTGCTCTGAACTTCTACCATGCAGCCCTGTCGTCGTGCATGGTGTTTGGCCTCTACTACGGAGGTCAAACAACGGTTACTCCCAGAGGTCCCGCCGACCATCACACATTGGTCGTAACACTTCAGGGACAAGTGACCGCCGTGAGTCAGCGCTCTGTCAGCATCGGCACCCCCGGCAGTCTCCTGATTACGAGGCCGTCTCCGGATCTGCGGCTTACCCTGGTGGCGGGCACTGCAATCCTCGGTGTGCGGATACCAAATGAAACCCTTCAGAAGCAGCTGACTCTCCTTAGCGGCGTTCGGACTGTTGACTTCAGGCCTCTTTCTACCAAGATAGAGGCCTCTCCGGGCACCGCAACCGTTTTAGCCCTACTCCGCCAGGTTGTAGGCGTCTTTGAAGTATCCAGGGCGCTCCCCCCCGCTCTCCTAGGTGCCTTGGAAGATTCCCTTTTGACTTCTGTTCTCCTGAATGTGCCGGGCGAGCATGTTCAGGTACTAACCACTTCCCCGCCAGCCGGATCTCGCGCAGTCTACGAGGCAGCAGAAATGATGAACCAATTAGGCGAGGACTGTCCCCCCCTGCAGGATCTTGCCGGCCAGGTCGGAATAAGCCTCCGAAGATTGCAGGCAGGGTTCCGAAATGTATTTGGCGTTACTCCGTCGCAATACCTTCGAAATGTGCGTATCGATCGGGTCCACGAGCAGCTGATGTCAACTGCCAGGGATGCAACGAGCGTGGGGGAACTCGCCTCGGCCGCAGGATTCAACCACCTTGGCAGGTTCAGCATGGACTACAGGAGGCGCTTCGGCATTTCGCCAGCCGAGACCCTACGCAGTGAACCGAAGGAATCAAAGCTATTGCTCCCGGGTGAAAAACCCGAAGGCGCGAGCAGCATCCGCTGAGCTGTTAACCCGCAGAAGATATCAATCTCGCTCCTGACAGCATCACCGCGGGCATCAAAGTGTATAATCTTTTAGACGCCGGATTGCCTTCGGTGTAACAGCTTCGAGAGGGCCTCACTGATGAGTGGACTTACTATTTCGGATCATGACCTCCCTAAACAGGCACTGCACGGGATCCTGGAATGCGCCTTCGCCGAAGACGCCCCCGCCGGGGATATAACATCCCAGCTTCTTATTCCCGTA
This sequence comes from Paenarthrobacter nitroguajacolicus, assembly GCF_051027655.1. Classification (NCBI taxonomy): domain Bacteria; kingdom Bacillati; phylum Actinomycetota; class Actinomycetes; order Micrococcales; family Micrococcaceae; genus Paenarthrobacter; species Paenarthrobacter nitroguajacolicus. The sequence continues at coordinate 48,007 of NZ_CP073235.1, forward strand.
GGAGCACAAGCACGCGCTGTCCTGAGGGCCAGGGTTGGCGGTGTTTTTAGCGGGGCTGCGGTGTTTCGCGAGGCCATGCAATTTGTCGACCCTGACGTCGCAGTTGCAATGTTTGTCAGGGACGGCGAGGGTTTTACCGCTAGTAGCATCCTTGCCGAAGTGACAGGAAATGCCCGATCAGTTCTTCTGGCTGAACGCGTTGCTCTCAATCTCGTCCAGCGGATGTCAGCGATTGCCACTACGACCTCGGAGTATGTGAGGCGCGTGCAGGGCACAGGAGTCCGGATTGCGGATACGCGGAAAACGACCCCGGGGCTTCGAATCATTGAGCGCTTTGCTGTCCGGTGCGGCGGCGGAACAAACCACAGGTACAGCCTGTCGGACGCCGTTCTGGCAAAAGATAATCATTTGGCTGTCCTGACTGACAGCGACCCTGCCCGGCTCACGGAAATCCTCTCCGCAGCCAAGGCACTGGCTGGTCACACTACGCACTTCGAAGTCGAGGTAGACACCGTGGCTCAGATAGAGCCCGTGCTTGCCGCAGGCGTGGATACAATCATGCTGGACAACTTCACCGTGGACGAATTGCGCCTCGGTGTCGCTCTCGTTGGAGGGCGAACGCGTGTTGAGGCCAGCGGAAACGTCAACCTAGCAAATGTTGCCGAAGTGGCGTCGACGGGAGTGGACGTCATCGCCGTAGGTGCACTAACGCATAGCGTATCGAATCTCGACATCGGTCTTGATATCCAAATTGACCTCTTCCAGTCACCTGGCTTGTGACCAAGTGGATCCACGCCGACCCGGCTGCCGTCGACCCGACCGGTGTCAGATGCCGTCGCAAGCACGGCCGGCTGCCGGCCCGATTCCAGGTCGCTGGCATCGGGTCGGCAGGAAGCGTACCGCTAGTCAAGGACCACCGTGGTCGCCTTTACTTCAGCGTAGGATAAAAGCTCTTCGAAAGACTCTTCTCTCCCGATTCCGGAAGATTTGACCCCGCCGAACGGCAACCCCCAATAGTGTCGGCTGCCGCCGTTGACCACCACGTGACCCGCTTCAACCTTCCTGGCCGTGTTCAGGGCTCGGGCGATGTCTCTACTCCACACGGTGGCAGTGAGCCCATACTCGACGTCATTGGCGATGTGAACGGCTTCTTCGTCTGTGTCGAATTGCACTATCGATAGCACGGGCCCGAAAATCTCGGTTTGCTCGATGAAGGAACCCGGGAGGACATCAGCAAGAACAGTTGGTGCGAGGTACCAGCCTTCGCTGCCGACGGTTTCGGGTCGGCCACCTCCAGTGATGATTTTGGCACCTTCAGCCACAGCTTTTGTGATGGCATGCTCGGTCTTGAGGTATTGGGCTTCAGAGACGAGTGGACCCATTTCGGTTCCTTCATCCAGTGGATGGCCGACCTTGATGGTTGCAACGAGTTCACCGACCAGGGCCGTGACTTCGGTTGCAATAGAGGAATGGACGAGTAGGCGGCTGGTGGAGCCGCAGCTCTGGCCAGCGGTCCAGGTGAAGTTCATGCCCATGACAGCACCCCGGGCTGCATCTTGGATGTCGGCGTCTGCGAAAACGATTTGGGCGTTTTTGCCTCCGAGTTCCAGAGAGATGTGCTTGACCCCGACTTCGGCAGCATCGCGTTGAATGGAGCGTCCCGTTTCTGTTGAACCGATGAAACCAATCCGTCGTACCTGCGGATGGCGGACGATGGCGCGGCCGGAGACAGATCCGCGCCCGGAGATGGTGATGAAGAGATTTTGGGGGAGCACCTCAGCGGCGATTTCTGCAAGCCTCAGGGATGATAGGGGCGTCTGGTCGGGGGCCTTCAGGATCACTGCATTTCCCGCCATCAACGGAGCCGCGATTTTCGACAGGGCGAAGAACACAGGGTGATTGAAGGCACCAATGCGTGCAACTACGCCGAATGGTTCATTAGTCGTGTAGTGAAGATTTTCACTGGCTGGAATGGTGCGTCCGCCCAGTTCCAAGGCCATGTCAGCGAAAATTTCCATGAGCTCTAATGCGCCGTCGATGTCCTTCCGCATCATCGCCAACGTGAAGCCACCATCGATGGCATCCAGGGTAGCTAATTCCTCGCGGTGCTTCCGGACATGGGAGGCGAGCCTGCGCAGGGCTGCCGCGCGCTGTCGTGGCGGCAGTGCTGCCCAGGCGGGCTGAGCCGCCCGGGCGGCCTGCACGGCTCGGTCAACGTCTTCGGCGGAACAGTCCGGGACGTCGACCAGGCTTTGTCCGGTCGAAGGATCCTCGATGGCATAGGTGTTTGTCACGGGCAGGGCCTGTCCATCGACTGCGACGATCCACGCCCTATCCCTAATTTGCTGATGCACAACATTTTCCTTCCGTTTCACGGGATCAACAGTCCTTCGTGTTCGAGCGCAGCTAAGTGAAACCGCCAGACATGACCGTCATTGAACGCCGATCCGAGGTCAGGCAGGTCCGAACGGTCACCGTCGTCTATGTCTTCGGGCGCAAAGCCCGCCGAGAGAACGCTCAACTGCATGCGAGCCAATGAGTCAACATTCAGAGCACGTACCACGGCTTCTTGCACCGAGGCCCCCGAGGCGGTTAGACCATGGCCGTGGAGGAGGACGACGGGCGCCGCCCCCATGGCTGCTACCATCTCCTCGGCACGGCTGCTGTTGCGTATAAGAGCGGAGCTCGAATACGTGGGGATGCCCAAGGTGGCCATCGCCATTGCCGGCATGTTGAACGCCCCGATCACGGGACGGAGGCGTTGACCCGTCAACGTCATCGCCACAACAGCCGGCGGGTGGGCGTGCACCACAGAGCGTATCTTGGGCGACGTTGAAAGAACGGCCAGATGCAGGGGTAGTTCGTTCGGTGCTGAATACCCGTCAGGCAAATCATGGCTGCCGTCCAGGGACACCTCCTGAATGTCGGTGATCTCGGTGAATTTCAGGCCACGCTCCCGTGGACCACGGCATCGGATCAGGACCGTTGTGTCACTGACCCTTAGGCTGACGTGGCCGAGAATGTCGTCCACCAACCCCCTGTGAGCCAGTATCCGGCAGGCGTTAGCCACCAGGCGCCTTTCATGCGTCCATTCGTCAACAACCATTGGAAACCACTCCTCACGGATTTGCGCTGTTGACCGACCTTAGCAGTCGGTTCTCTGTTGTGCAGAACCTTCGTTGTCTTTTTTGGTCTTAGCGGCTATATTTCTCTGCATGGCAGATAGTCGTTCCCAACAAGCTAAGGCCTCTCCTATGACATCCGAACCCACAATCTTTGACGAGGTGCGAGAGGGAATGATCCCCGCGCACATCTACAATGACCGTGAAATTTTCGAACTTGAGAAGAAGAATCTTTTTAGCCGCGCGTGGCTGTTCGTTGCCCACGAGTCAGAAATCCCCCAGCCGGGCGACTATGTGGTCCGCAAGGTTCTCAACGACTCGTTCATCGTGGTGCGCGACGAAAAGGGAGAGATCAAGGCGCACTTCAATATGTGCCTTCACCGCGGAATGCAGGTGTGCAGGGCTGAGATGGGCAACGCTTCACACTTCCGTTGTCCTTACCACGGTTGGTCCTATCGAAATGACGGACGCATCGTCGGTCTGCCCTTCCACCAGGAGGCTTACGGCGGAGAAGCAGGGTTTAGCCGCAAGGGCGCCACATTGCTACCGGCACCGAGTCTGGACAGCTACAACGGCATGATCTTTATCAGCATGGACCCGGACGCCCCGCCGTTGGCCGAGTACCTGGGTGATTTTGCCTTTTACCTCGACTACTACACGAAGCAATCCACTAGTGGAATGGAGCTGAGGGGCCCCCAGCGCTGGCTCGTCAACGCGAATTGGAAGATCGGGGCCGAAAACTTTGCCGGCGATATGTACCACACCCCACAGACGCACACGTCCGTGGTGGAGATCGGACTGTTCCGGGAACCCAAGGCCGAAAAGCGGAAGGACGGCAACACCTACTGGGCTGGTAACGGAGGCGGAACGACTTACAAACTACCCGAGGGCGACTTGGATGAGCGGCTACGCTACGTCGGCTATCCGGACGAGATGATCCAACGGATGAAGCAAGTGTGGTCCCAAGACCAGTTGGATGTCATAGGCAAGAACGGCTTCATGATCTCCGCAGCGTCGGCGTTCCCCAACATGAGCCTCGTTCACAACTGGCCAAAGGTCGAAGACGGTGACGACGTTCTTCCGTTCATCTCCATCCGCACCTGGCAGCCAGTTAGCGAGAATGAGACGGAAATACTCTCCTGGTTCGCTGTGGATGCCAACGCGCCCGAGGAGTTCAAGGAACTTTCCTACAAGGCCTACCTGATGTGCTTCGGCAGCACTGGCATGTTTGAACAGGATGACGTCGAAAACTGGGTGTCCCTTACGAATACGGCCAAGGGGTCAATGGCCCGCAGACTGCTTCTCAACGGCCGCATGGGGATGTTGAAGGACGGTTCTCCCGTGGTCGCGCCGCTGACGCCCAACGAGTTCGCCGGGCCAGGGGAAGCGCACGTCGGCTACGGGGAATATAACCAGCGTCACCTTTTGAATCGATGGGCCGACTACCTTGAGAACGAAGTCAGCGAGGGCAGTGTGCGGCCGGTCGTCGTCGGTGCTCAGCCGGCAGAGGGCGACGCTGAAATGCAGGCTCCAAGCACCGAGAGGGAGGTTTCAGCATGAACGCGGCCACCGGTGCAGACATTTCTGCCCAGTCGGTGCTGGGGAAGCACGCAACACCGTCGCGAAAAGTCGGTTCATCGTTGCCTTTCGATGACTCCCGCCACCTGGAGCTGTCTCGTTGGATCGTGGAGGAAGCCTATATTCTCGATGATCAGCGATACGAGGAGTGGCTGGATTCCTTGGCTGAAGACATCCACTACATCATGCCGGTGCGGGTGACGACGGCCCTCGGCGCGGGCTACACCACATCCCCGGGAATGGCTCATTGGGACGAAAATAAGTATTCCCTAAACCGGAGAGTAGCGCGGTTCCTTACAGAACACGCTTGGACCGAGGATCCGCCTTCCAGGCTTCGGCACTACATCGCAAACGTTCGCTGCTTCCTCACCGACGTCGAAGACGAATACATCGTTGACTCCGCCGTCCTGCTCTTCCGGAGCCGGGGCGACACCAACGCCGCATCGACCATTTCCGCCCACCGCGAAGACGTCCTCCGGAGAACGGGAAATTCCTTCGAACTCGCGCGCCGCGTGGTCATGGTGGACGAATCCGTGCTTCGGACCCAGAATCTGGCCATATTCCTATGACCTTGCAATGGGAGGGCGAAGACATCGATCGCAGTGCAGCGGTCAAGGCGGCCGAGGACCGCGCGCGACTAGCCAAGCGGACAGTTGGTTTGCCACTGACCATAGCCAACGAGTTCTCCGAAATTCGGGTCTCCCATGTAGAAACCCGGAACGGAGCCCGACTGCTAATCGAGTCGCCCAAATCGGGTCAATGGATTGCTCTTGACCCCATCGAACTGGAGGCAATTACGTGGCAGACAACCCAGACATTCTCGGCGATGATCGCATCGCCGTTTGAACCGATGTTCCCGGAAACAAAAGACTGACGAGGAAAAACCATGGCGACAATTAAGGCCGACTTGGGGATGTGCCAGGGGTACGCAAACTGCATTGTAGGAGCGTCGGATTATTTCGACATCGACGATGACGGGATCGTCATCGTCCTCGAGACCGAAGTCTCCGACAGCGAACGCAAGCGCGTTGAAGAGGCAGCCCGGAGCTGCCCCGTCTCCGCTCTGACTGTGGTTGAGAAATGAGCACTGTCCTCATCGTCGGAGCGTCCGTCGGTGGTGTCAAAACAGCCCAGGCCCTTCGAGCCGCGGGACATGAAGGCCGCATTATCCTGGTGGAAGCCGAAGCGGTCCCCCACCCCTACGACAGGCCCCCGCTCTCAAAGAGCTACCTCTCACCCGATGCCGGGCTCAGTCAGATTGCGTTGGTTCCCAACGGAGACTTAGACGCCATCGACGTTGAACTCATCACCGGCGTGGCAGCAACATCGCTCGATCCGGCGAACAAAAGGCTTCGCCTCTCAGATGGAACCGAGCAGCCCTACGACACTCTCGTCATAGCAACCGGCGCGCGCGCCCGTCCCTCCCCATGGGGCGAAGGGCCGGGGATGCACGTGCTAAGAACAAGCTCAGACGCCGAAAAGTTGCGCGCCGAACTGGTCCCCGGTCGTCGAATCCTCATAGTTGGGGCAGGGTTCATAGGGGCAGAAGTCGCCGGCACAGCAGTCAAAGCCGGACTTCAGGTAACAATGGTGGACCCCCTCCCTGCTCCCATGTCTCGTGTGCTGAACGAAGAGGTGGGACACATTTTCGGTCAGAAACACCGAGAGGAAGGAGTGAACACAGTGCTCGGCCACACCGTTACCTCAGTCGTAAAGGCCGAAGACCTCTTCCACGTCGAGCTCAGCAACGCTGAGTGGCATGTCGCCGATGCAGTCCTTGTAGGCATCGGCGCCATCGTGAACACCGAATGGCTCGAGGGTTCGGGCGTCGCCCTTGAGAACGGCGTACTTTGTGGACCTGATTTGGCTGCCCTGGGCGTTAATGACATCTACGCTGTCGGTGACGTCTGCCGCTGGACCAGTAACCAAACCACCCACACCATGCGTCTCGAACACTGGACCAACGCCGTCGACCAAGCCCTCATCGCCGCCCACAACATCGTCAGCAGTGAAGAACCTCGACACTACGACCCGGTGGAATACGTCTGGAGTGATCAATATGACTGGAAAATCCAGGTTGTAGGCAGAACCGGGTCCGAGGATTTCGAGGTGGTGGGGTCCCCTGGGGAGAGCCGTTTTGCGGTGACCTACTCCGACGGCACCTCGCTGGTAGGGGCAGTCATCGTGAACTGGCCCCGTGCCCTCGTGGCATGCCGTCGGGCCGTCGGACAGCGGACCAGGGCAGAGACGGTCAGGGCGGACCTTGAGCAACTGCTGGCCACGGCAAAACGATCCAGCTCCGGCCGTGGCTGATGTCCATGAGCTCGCAGCCGGACCACGCACCGACTACGATTTCTGTAGTGCAGAAAAGACCCACGCCGGACAGCGAACCTGGTGCTCCTCAATATCCGATCGACTCGGTCGACAACGCCCTCAAATTGCTGCTTCTTCTGGGGGAACGACCCGAGGTCAGGCTCACGGAAGCCAGCGCCCATCTGGGCGTCGCCACCTCGACGGCGCACAGAATCCTAGCGATGCTGACGTGGCGCGGCTTCATGCGGCAGGACCCAAAGACCAAGGCCTACATGCCAGGTCCGGCACTCACTACCGTCGCTTTCTCGGTCATGAGGAGGATCGGGGACGTTCCGCGCGCCGCCGAGCCGGTCCTCAAGGAAGTGAGTTTGAAGCTGGGCGAGACCTGCCACATCGGTCTTCTCGAGGGCAACCAAGTACGATTTTTGGCCGTGGCCGAACCGGATACCGCAGTGCGGGTGGCCTCCCGTGTCGGAAGGCTCATGCCCGCCCACGCGACTTCTACTGGCAAAGTACTTCTGGCCGGACTCACCCAGGAGCAATTGCATACTTTATACCCCCAGGAGCAGCTCGAAGGCGTTACCAGTCACTCACTGCTACTTCGCAGCCAACTGGAAGAACAGCTACGCCAGGTCCGGCGGGACGGTTACGCAACGAACCGGGAAGAGAGCGAGGACGGTGTGGCCTCTGTCGCCGTGGCTCTTGCCACGGCTTCCGGTTTGAAGCTCGCCGTCAACGCTTCAGCACCAATCCACAGATTACCTCCGGCGAAGATCGACAGCTTCGGCCAAATATTGCATACAGCTGCGCTCCGACTGGCCAACATCCTGGGCTAGGACGACAGGAGCGCCGTTTCCCCCTGAACGGAGAACTCCGATGACTTCAACCCGCCTCCCACTGATCCACGGCGCCGCCATTCCACGCATTGGGCTTGGTACATGGCCTTTCGTGGGGAAACAATGCGAATCCATCGTTGACCAGGCTCTTGGTCTCGGCTACCGGCTGATCGATACCTCGCATAAATACGGCAACGAAGAAGCCGTCGGACGCGCGATCCGCAGCTCGTCCGTTTCACGCGAAGAGCTGTTCGTGACCAGTAAATTCAATAAGGAAGATCACAGTCAACACGGCGTGCGGCGAGCCTACGAAGAAAGTCTCCGACGGACCGGACTGGACTATCTCGATCTATTCCTGATCCATTGGCCGGTTCCGTGGCAGGACCGCTACGTGGAGGCATGGGAAGGCCTCGTCCAATTACTGCAGTCCGGAGAGATCGCAGCTATCGGGGTTTCAAATTTCAAGACCTCCCACCTCGAGCGCATCATTGCCGCCACGGAACACGTTCCGGACGTGAACCAAATTCAAATGAGCGTTGACCTCCCACGCACGGAACCCCGAAAATTCCACGCCGCACAAGGCATCCTTACAGAAGGATGGAGTCCTCTTGGCCGCGGCACTCCCCTGCTTCAGGACGACCGAGTGCTGAAGATCGCCGACGAACTGGGTCGCACCCCTGGGCAGATTCTCCTACGATGGCACATCGAACAGCGTGCAGTGCCAGTCCCCCGGGCGTCCACAATCGAGAAGCTGCAGCAGAACCTCAACATTCTCGACTTCGAACTCGCCCCCGACCATCTGACTGTGCTCGATTCAATGGCCAAGGGAGAGGACGCAGCCCGTGACTCAGACTCGCCAGAAAATGGCCACTGAAACCAGGTGATCCAGGACGCGCTGCCGTGCAAAGGCGCCGGCTGTTTCTGTCGGTCCGAGCAGCCCTTGCCCGCGGGTCAGGAAGAACATACACTTCAGAACGTAGTGTATTCACTTAGCGTCGAAGGAGACGACCATGAATTCCCTCAACACCAGCCAGGAAACTGAACTAAGTCCGTTGGAAGCCTTCAATCAGCGCGCCGCCCAAAAGAACCTCCAAGGCCAGTGGATCGCGGAGGAGCACCTCTTGCGCGCAATCGGTGGGCCCCGTCCTGCAGGGATCCCCTTCCGTTGGCACTGGAAAGATGTCGAGACAGCTCTTGAGGAAGCGACCGTTGCCCTGGGCCCGGTGGACACTGCCCGCCGTCACCTCACCTTCATCAATCCCGGCATGAGCGGCCGTGCCGCGGCCACGACGCATACCATTTCTGCCGGATTCCAGCTCGTAAAATCTGGCGAAGTGTGCTGGTCCCACCGGCACACCATGGGCGCGGTCCGTTTTGTAACGAAGGGTCATCCAGAGGCTTACACGGCAGTAGACGGTGAGAAGCTCGCCATGGAAGACTTCGACCTGCTCATCACTCCGCGGTTCTCCTGGCATGACCACCACAACCCCAGCGATCAAGACGTTGTCTGGCTCGACGGACTCGACATCGGCCTGCTGCTTGCCATGGGTGCCGTCTACTACGAGCCCTATGGCGAAGACAGCCAAAAACTTCGGGAAGGCACCAGCGAGGGCATCGGGACTCGGAGCCATTGGCTCCGCCCTACCTGGGAACGGGGCAGGTCCGGTCGGCTGCCCGTCCGGTACCCCTGGAGCGAAGTAAAGACGCGTCTGGACATGTACGAGCCCGATGCAGGAAATCCCTATGACGGCTTGGCGTTGCGCTACGCCAATCCGGCCAACGGCGGACCGACCATGCCGACTATGGATTGCTGGATTCAACGGCTGGGGCCCGGTTTTGATGGCAAGACCCACCGCCGTAGTTCGAGCGCCATCACCTACGTCATTGCGGGCGAAGGAACGTTCGAAACCGATGATGAAAGCATCACTTTCGCGGCTGGAGACACAATCGTGTTGCCCAACTGGACCAACTTCCGGTGGACCAACAAATCGGCCACTGAACCGGTTCTGCTCTTTTCGATGCACGACATTCCGGCTTTGGAAGCATTCGGGCTTCTATATGAGGAACCCGAAGCAATTCTGAATGCTGCCTCCTCCCCCGCCAATCCAACAGCACCGTTGAAGCCAATTTACCGGCACGGCGCCTTCTACGATCAGGATGAACTGTGAGCACTCCGACCGTAACTTCAGCCGACATCACCGGCATCGTCGGTATCCTCCCGACTCCGTCCAAACCGGGCTCCGACAGCCCTTTTGCCACCGACACCGTGGACCTGGATGAAACAATTCGCATGGTTGAACGCATCGTTGACTCCGGCGTCGATGTGTTGCTGACCAATGGAACCTTCGGTGAAGTTGCAACCCTTACCTATGACGAACTTCTGGCCTTTAACGACGCCGTGCTCCGCGCTGTGGATCACAGGATCCCCGTCTTTTGCGGGGCGTCAACACCGAACACCCGTGACACCATCACCCGAGGCCGAGCACTGATGGACCTCGGGGCCGCGGGGTTGTTCGTTGGGCGCCCTATGTGGCTCCCCCTGGACGATAAGCAACTTGTTTCGTATCACGCAGCCATTGCAGAGGCCATCCCGCATGCGGCCCTGGTCATCTACGACAACACGGGCGTATTCAAAGGCAAAATTTCCTCTGAGGCCTACGGCGGTCTCGCTGGCATCAAACAGATTGTCGCTTCAAAGCATCTTGGAGCGTTGCCCGGCAACGACGCGTACGCCAATGACCTCGCCGCCGTCAAGGGTCAATTCGCGCTGTTGCCTACCGCGGACAATTGGCTTCCGACACTCGAGGCCTTTCCAGGGCAGGTTCCTGCAGCATGGAGCGGAGACGTCGCCTGCGGCCCGGAACCTGTCATAGCCCTTCGAAGCGCAATTGGCGCCAGCGATTGGCAGACAGCAAAGGCTGTGCATGATGACATTATGTGGGCCAGCGAGACACTTTTCCCAAATGGCGACATAACGAAGTTCATGCCGTACAGCATTCAGATTGACCGCGCGGAATTTGAGGCTGCTGGCTACATTACCCCGGGTCCAGCACGTCATCCGTATTCAACCGCTCCCCAGGAGTATCTCGACGGCGGAGCAGAAGTCGGACGCCGTTGGGCCTCTCTCAGCAGCAAATACGCTCTAACCCCATCCCAAGGAAGTGCTGAACATGTCTGAAACGAACCGCACCGAGTCTCCGGTCACGGTGTCAAAGTTGGGTTATGTGGGATTTGAAACACCCGACCTCGAGCGACTGACCGATTACTACACCAAGACACTTGATTTCAAACTGGTCGAAAAAACCGATACGGAGTCGTATCTGACTACGACTTTTGAGCACCACTCCATCGTGCTCACCAAAGGTGGCCTTCGCCCGAGGAACATCGTCGGCTACGAAATAGCTCAAGACCTGGAAAGCGCTGAAAAGCGTTTACGTAGCGCAGGCTACGAGGTAGAGTCCCGGTCCGACATCGCTCCCGGGACCCCTCGTGTACTCATCATCGAGGAGCCCCGATCGGGAACGCCCATTCACCTGTACAACACACAGGAACACGGTTCTGCTCCGGCAAACAGCCCGGTGCGTCCGACGAAACTTGGACATGTGGCTGCTTTTACAGATGATCTGGGGCCAACACAGGCTTTCTACCAAGACCTGCTTGGCTTCAAATGGTCAGACACTATCGGCGACTTCTTTGTCTTCCTCCGCTGCAATGCAGACCACCACGCCGCCAACTTTATGGCGTCACAGACTCGACGTGGAATGCACCACATTGCCTATGAAATGCGCGATCTCAACCATCTTCAGACGCTCCTTGATCACCTCTCCGCGAACCAGCGGCAACTTGAATGGGGACCCGGCCGGCATGGTCCCGGACACAATGTCTTCACCTATCACAAGGATCCCGACGGAAACGTCGTAGAACTTTTCACCCAACTTGACACCATCGTTGACGAAGCGGCCGGCTATTTCGAGCCACGCCCCTGGCACACCGACCACCCTCAGTATCCCAAGACCTGGGATGTAGATATCGCTTCCATGAACAGCTGGGGTCCCATCAACCCAGACATGATGCAGCGCTAGCTCTCCTCAAACCTAAGAAAGTAGACGTATGCGCTCACCACACTGGTCGCTGATTCAGTACCGTCGCAGCGAATCCGATTCCACGCATCTTGGTGTCCTTTTCGAGGACGCCGTACATGCCCTTCCCGCGAGCTGGCCGGAAAACGCGGCCCAGTTACTTGACGAGTGGAGGCAATGGGAAGCAAAACTGCGCAATCTGGATGTTCATTCGCTTCAAACTCTCACGGAGACTGAGCTCATCGCCCCACTGACCTACCCCCGCAAGATTGTTTGTGCCGGGGCCAACTACTCCGATCACGTACAGGAAATGGGCGGAACTGTCCCATCCGTACCCTCCGAGCCGTTCTTCTTCCTAAAACCTCCCTCCACCACAATTGTTGGGACGGGAAGCGATATTCTCTTTCCCGAAGGCGAGGGGGTCAAACTCGACTTCGAGGCAGAACTTGGCGTTGTGATCGCAGATCGTTGCCAAGGGATCGATGCAGCCCACGCCATGGAGCACGTGGCCGGATACGTCGTTGCCAACGACGTATCCGCCCGTGGGCTGTTTCACCGCGGCGACCCCATGGCTCCCGCATTCGCTTGGGACTGGTTTGCCCACAAAGCCTTCGACGGTTCCTGCCCCATCGGACCGGGAATTGTACCTGCATGGCTCGTCGGGGAACCCCAAAACCTCCGTATCACACTCGCAGTGAACGGGCAGACAAAACAGGATTCGAGCACTTCGAATCTCATTGCCGGGATCCCGGAACTTATCGCTGCCGCCAGCCGTCATATGACACTCGAGCCGGGCGACCTCATTCTTACGGGTACCCCGGCAGGAGTCGGGATGCCTCGAGGCGAATTCCTAGCTCCAGGCGACGTGATAAGCGTCGAGATTGAAGGCCTGGGTCGTCTGGAGAACCGCGTCAGTCTCCGAAACCGATCGCTAGCTCAACTCTGAGCCGCTCCGTTCCAATCCAACGCTAGAACCGGGCCTGCGACAAAAGGTGAACACCCCAGCTCTAACCGGGGTGTTCACCTTTTATTCATTGCCCCTCAAGCCCTTGGTTGCCCGCATGCTGAAGTGTACCTTCGTCATTGTTGGTGCGGCCTCTTGTTGCTCACCAAACCCAGGCTTCTTTATGCTGCAGAAGGCGGGCACCAAGCAAAAACGGTCAACCGTCGCGAATCAGCCGTACTCGTAGAGACCGCCCGGCCCGGCACGGAACAGTGTTCATCCCGCTGCTTCCGCAGTAACGCAAGGCACGTTTCACTTTCTTAGAGTGACGTTGACCCACCGACCTGATGATGGCGCTGAGACTAGCCCGCGGCGGAGCCTACAGGTCCTGGAGCTCACCTGACAGACCTGGCGAACTCGCTCGGGCCGGCAAAGGAAACGGGAACGAGTAAAACTTTATGAGGCCGTCAGCGCCAACTCTGACAAAAATCTGAGGCGAAGTAACTTCAATTCCTTGAATCGCGTTCATTACCGGCTGCCAGTCTTCGGCGGCACGGCAACTCCCCTGCCTAGGGGCGGCTGGACCCGCTCTCTGCTTCAAGAGAGCGCTGCTAGAACCTCATAGTGCCGTTCCTGGCCAGCGACAATATAGACCCCGCCGCTGGCCAGCAGGCATTTGTTGTCACTGCTTCGTCTAGGAAAAACTGACCTGGTTCCGCGCTGCGTCAGCAATTCCATGTTGGGTCAATGGGTTGTCTACCTCAGTTCGGCGGCTGCCGACCCCTGTTACGCCTTCAACAAGGCTGTGGAGCGATTAATCAGCGGTCCCCAGTCGCCTAAAGGCCGCAAAACCTAACGGGCTCTTCCCCCAAACAGCCGCGGGCAGAACGGCACTCCAGCTCGTTCTGTTCTGCCCGCGGCTGCCTTGCTAGGTTGTTATGTGCTCCGGCATTCGATCCTCCGCCTGGAGCCGACGGCTAAGCCCTCGGAGCCCTAGGACCGTAGCTATGGCCAGGATGATTGGAAGGCTGAGCGCAATGAACACACCCGAAAGCCCGAAACCGGCCCCGATCATGACGCCGCCTGCCAGACCGCCAAGGAGCTGACCCACCCTGCCAGCACCCATTGCGGCTCCCATTCCAGGATCCCGGAGAGTGGCCGGATAAATTTGCACGACGATGGCGCCGATCACAGTGCCAGGGACGAAGACGAACATGCCGAAGAGGAAAAGCACGGTGAAGTATCCGGTGACATTGAAACCGGCGAGTCCTATGACGAGGGCAAATGTCACGACGCCAGCGAAGACGACTGCCAGAGTGAAGAATTGGTCCGCTCGCTTTAGGACGAATGACGTCACAACACCGCCGATGAGGCCACCAACGCAAAGTGTTACGAAAGCCAGTCCACTCTGAGCGGGCGTGAAGCCGGGAGTGGGTTGCTGCAGCAGTGTGGGAAGGTACTGCAGGACGATTGTGTGGACGCCGTAGACCATCAGATATAGGAACCAAATCACCATGGTCTGCGGCAAGAGACGGCGAACAAAGAGCGCACCTAGGTTCTTCTTATCACCAGTTTCGGTCTTCGGCAGTGCTAGTTCTACATCGGACGAGTCGCGCCCTGGTACTACGATTCCCAGAGATTTTCTGATCAGCTCCGGGGACTTCCCTCGCGCTATCAGCATCTGCGGAGATTCCGGGATGACAGCGACGATAAACGGTATCAAAACAAGGCCGACTGCTCCGGCAACCATCGCAAGCATTGGCCAGCCGGCTTTGGGGATAATCGCGGCAGCAAGAAATCCGCCAACAATGCCGCCCAGGTTAACGCCGGTAAACGCGAGGGTCATCATTTGTGCCCGTCTGGGCTTAGGGACCAGATCGGCGACGGCGGTCATGCCGCACACCACGATCGCACCGATACCCAAACAGGAAACGATGCGGAAAAGCATGAAGACCTCAATGCTCTGAGCCAAACCAATCGCAGCGGTGCATACGCTGAAAACAGCAACAGAAGCTATCACGACGTTCTTACGTCCTAGTCGGTATGCAAGCGGACCGGCCACAATCGAGCCGATGCCGACGGTCACACTTGAGGCCACAACAATGGTCGTGATCGTTGATACAGGAGTCCCCCACTCCTGAATCAGACGCGGAAAAATCTGAGCGATGACCGTGTAGTCCATGCCTTCAGCCAGCATGACGATCATCAGCAGCAGGACGATCATTCGTTGCCGGCGACTGAGGGGAGCTGAATCAATGAAGTCCTGAAGACTTGTCCTTGGGGGAGAATCGGTGCTCATGGAAAACCTTTCAATGGCTACTGTCTGGACGTTCAGGGCGAACGTCCAAGGATGGAGAAGCTTTCCGCTACCAGTCTCAGGACTTTGAACCGAGGCCTTGTCGAATTTGCAATTTCCGGAAGTCCGGGAAGGTGCTGAACCCGAGATCGGTGGCGGGGCTTCGACTCGCAGCGCGCTGGTCGCCAACTGGAAGTGAACGATCTTCTTCGATACTGACCCGGTTCCAAAATAAGATCTTTCGTGCCTACGCGTTTGGGGGCTCTTGGGTCTCCTTGGGGTCAAAACCGGGTCTTCTTCATATGCAGTTGTGCTCGGCGGCTACGTGTGTATACACTTCATAGCATGCTGTCAAGTCAGTGCACAAGTGTTTTCGGCCACTTGGTTCAAATTCTTATTAGTCCTCACCGCCAGGCCGGGACCCATGGTTTGGCAGGGTGGCGGCGTTGGTTCTGACAGGCAGAAAAGCTTTGGGTCATGAGGGTTTGTCGGCCATTCTGAGAATCACGGCGGATTCCCGAAACGGCGCGGCAACGTCAGTCTCTTGACTCGGGATGCTCAGTAGAGAAGAAACGCCGGACACTGACCAAGGGAATCGGGTCGCCGGGCAAGCCCGCCCCGCATTGCCGGGGTAAGTCCTGATGCACTGAAGCCTGGCAGGAAGACACCCAAAGTACAGACATTGGATTAATTCCCACAAATTAATTCCGACAAAGGAGCAGTTATGATCACCGTCAGTTTAGACACCGTTCCGATGACCATCGGCGGCGTTTCCAGGGTTGCATCAAACGGTGAGACTATCGACACCGTCAATCCAGCCACGGGTCAGATTATTGCCAGAATCCCGAATGCCACCGTCGAGGACGTAGACCTGGCCGTCGCTGAGGCATCTGCGGCCTTCAAACTATGGCGACGCACAAGCCCCGAGGAACGCGCCGAAGCCCTCCTCGCATTTGCAACGGTAGTGGAGGAACATGCTGAGGAACTGTCTGCACTGGACGTTGCTGAGAACGGCAGTCCGATTCGAGAAATGCGTAAGGATGCTGCCGCGGCCGTCAGCCAAATCCGCTACTACGCAGGACTTGTCTTGGAAGCAAAAGGCGAAACCATCCCCACCACGTGGAACAGACTCAACTACACGCTTTTGCAGCCGTACGGAGTAGTGGGACGAATCGTTCCATTCAACCACCCGCTCATGTTCGCGGCCTCCAAGATCGCCGCACCCATCGCGGCGGGCAACACCGTAATCGTCAAGCCCAGCGAATACACGTCGCTCTCAGCGCTTCGACTGGCGGAGCTTTCCAAAGGGGTCTTCCCCGACGGTGTCTTCAACGTCGTTACCGGATATGGCAACACTGCTGGAGATGCCATGGTGCGGCACCCCGGAATCCGACGGATGGCCTTCACCGGATCGGCTGAGACGGGCCGTCATATTCAGGCAACAGCAGCGTCGGTTACCCTCAAAACTATCACTCTCGAATTGGGAGGGAAAAACCCCCTTGTTGTATTTTCCGACGCCGACATTGACAAGGCGATCGAAGCGGCCCAACGGGGGATGAACTTCTCCTGGCAAGGCCAATCCTGCGGCTCCACATCGCGGTTGATCGTACAGCAGGACATCTACAACGACTTCGTCGAAGCACTCGCGGCTTCAGTGGAAAAAATGCGCTCGGGGATGCCCGACGAGGAAAGCACGCAAACTGGTGCAATCGTGAACCAACTCCAATTCGACAAAGTGTCGCGCTACCTCCGGGTGGGTGTCGAAGACGGCGCAACCGTTGTTGCAGGAGGTCACGTTCTCAATGAAGGCGATTTTGCCCATGGCTACTTCGTCCGGCCGACAGTCTTTAAGAACGTCGATCCTTCTTCCCGGCTCGCGCAGGAAGAAGTCTTCGGCCCAATCCTCGCCACGATGCCCTTCACTGACTACGACAACGCACTATCGATAGCCAATGGAGTGCGCTTTGGACTTACGGCGAGCGTCTTCTCCGAGAGTTTGAAGACTACAACCCGTTTCGCCCGGGATGTGGAGGCCGGCTACGTGTGGGTGAACGAAGTATCACGCCACGTTGCTGGGACCGGTTTCGGAGGAGTCAAAGACAGCGGCATCGGCCGGGAAGAAGGCTTGGAAGAGCTTCTTTCCTACACTCAGGCCAAAAACGTTCACATCAATATCGAGGACTAACAATGAGCGAAGAAATTGAACATATCCGGACTCTCATAGGACAGTCCTCACAGGTTCTAGCAGCGAACGGAAGCGGTGACCTCATTTGGGGTCACGTATCGGTTCGGGATCCAGAAGGCCGCGGAGCCTGGCTTAAGCAGGCGTCCTTCGGCCTTGAAGAAATATCCAAGGACAGAGTTCACCTTGTTTCTCCTGAGGGTGAAGTACTTGAGGGCGGCGGACAACGCCACAGCGAGTATCCAATCCACACGGAAATCTTGGAAGCACGTAGTGACGTAGGCGCCGTTGTACACGTTCACAGCCGATTCGCAGTCGCACTCGCTGCAAGCGGTTCCCCGCTTCTTCCGGTTAGCCACGAAGCCAACTACTTTGCCCCGCTGGGAGTTCCCAGGTATGAAGAAACGGCTGATCTCATCCTCACACGTGAGCTCGGGAAGAGCGTTGCAAACGCACTAGGTAAAGCCTCAGCGCTGTTCCTTGTAAACCACGGTGTCGTTTGCGTGGGACCGGACCTCCAGACAGCAACCTTCGCAGCGGTCATTCTGGACCGGGCATGCGCACAACAGCTACTTACTGTGCAGTACGGCGGTTCGCCGTCCTGGTCCGACGCTGACGAGTCATTGGCGAAGCTAGAGCACATATATTCTCCTCCGGCAATCCGCCAAGCGTGGGACTATCTTGTTCGGCAGTCGGCTTAGCAGCCACCACGTCGACCAGATCCTGCGAGCATGCCCCTATGTTCTGAGTCTTCTGCAAGGCATCATCCTGGCAACTTGGCCTGAGCAGATCCGGCCAACGCCGTCCCGAACCCTTGGAACACCGAGACCGGCACTGCGCTTAGGCGGGCGAACCAGAAACGACCCACAAAGTCCAGGAAAACAGCAACACACAATCCCAAAACAAGCGAAAGGACTTGCAATGTTAAGGGTTACTTACAAGCAAAGAGACGACAGTAGCCAGCAGTTGGAAATACCGGACGATGCTCAATCCGTGATGAAGGCTGCAGTCAACAACAGGGTCAAAGGAATTATCGGTGAATGCGGCGGCGTTATGCAGTGTGCAACATGCCACGTATACGTTGATGAGGACATAGCCGACAGCCTGCCTCCCATTAGCGACCAGGAAGACGAGATGCTCGAAGGCGTGGCCACAGAACGGACGGAACACTCGCGTCTGTCATGCCAGCTGTTTTGTTCGACTGTGCCCGTCGAAGAGCTCACTGTCTACGTACCCGAGACCCAATACTGATGAGCGCCGGCTGCATAGTCATTGGTGGCGGACACGCGGGCATCAGCTGCGCCACATCCCTAAGGGACGAGGGCTACACCGGTCCCATCACCGTTATCGATACATTCGTCGGGCTCCCATACGAGCGGCCGCCGTTGTCAAAAGACTACCTGCTGGGCTTGGCAACCCTTGATCAACTGGTCATCAGATCTTCGGAATTTTACAAGTTGGCCGACATCAGAGTCCTTACGGACTCCAAAGTACTGACGATTGACAGGACCACCCGCACGGCGGAGGTGCTCAGCCGCGGGCTCCCAATGCTCCTGGAGTATGAGTACCTTATTTTTGCTACCGGTTCGGTGCCGCGTGGCTTGGATGTCCCCGGCGCCGAACTCCAAGGCGTCCACCGACTCGCCGACGCCAACGATGCAAAATCGCTGGCTGAGGCACTGACGAACTCAGAGAACGTCGTGATTATCGGTGCCGGATTCATCGGTTTGGAATGCGCTGTGGCGACTTACAAGCTCGGGCACTCCCCCGTCGTCCTGAATCTGGACAGCGGCGTTCTCGCAAGAGTTGCCTCGCAACCCACAGCGGATTTTGTTGACTCCTGGCACCGCAGCTCCGGTGCCAGGTTCCTTCACGGGACGTCAGTTTCTGAGATCGTCGGGGAAGACGGTCACGTCACTGCCGTCAAAGACGATTCGGGAAACGTGCACGCGGCGGACACTGTGATCGTCGGGATCGGCGCTCTCCCTCGCACCGAACTAGCCAAATCAGCAGGACTCGATGTTGATCGAGGAATATTGGTGGACGAGTTCCTACGTACCAGCGACCCTGCAATTTTCGCCATAGGAGACTGTGCCCGCTACAAGAGCTCGCGAACCAATGAATTGATGAGGCTTGAGTCAGTACAGAATGCAACGGACCATGGACGTGCCGTCGCAGCCACCATTGCGGGCCGTCCAAGAAAATACGAGGCAATCCCGTGGTTCTGGAGCGACCAAGGCGCCCTAAAGCTGCAAATTGCCGGGATAAATGCGGGGGCCACCGATTACATCGTCAGAGGGGACGTAGCCGAAGGGAAATTCAGCGTCTTCTGCTACCAGGACGAGAAGCTGCTGGCTGTGGACTCGATCGGAAAGCCGGCGGATCACATACAAGCCCGCAAACTACTGGCCGCGCGGGTCAGCCCCACTCACGACCAGGCCGCAGATTCGAACTTCCCTCTCAAATCACTGATCGCCAAGTGACCCACACCAGTTCGTCCCCACGAAAAGAAGGAGATCTCATGGGACCCGCAACAGAAAAAACCGATGCAACCAATAGATTCGCGTCCTTCGATCACCATGACGCTTCCTTGGACTACGACCAAATCTGGACGCGATACCGGGAGTTGCTCGCGGAATCACCCCTTACTTACTCCCAGGAACATGGGGGGTTCTGGGTGATGACCAAGTTTGAAGACATCGTAGCGGCGGGTTCAACGCCTGAGACCTTCTCTTCCGCATCGGCGCACCTGATTCCAATGAACAAGAGCAAACCGGCGGCGGCCATCGACTTCGATGAACCGGAACACGGACAGTACCGAGCACTCTTCTTTCACGCGCTGAAACCCAAGGTCGTCAAATCGCTTGAGCCAGACGTCAAGGACTTCATTCGCAGCAGACTCACCCGTCTAGTCGCTAACGGGCAGGCCGACTTTGTTGCCGAACTTGCTCTTCCGCTTCCGCTGTGGATGCTGTCCAAGCTGACAGGAATGTCGAACGAATCCGTGGGGAAATTAAGGTCGCTGACCGAAGCATCCTGGGAGCGCATCAGCCAAGAACCTATGCAGCTTGCCAGGGCCCCCCTGTACGCGCTAATGAAAGAAGAATACGAAAAGAATTCTGGCCAGGATAACTTCCTGGGTTGGCTTCACGACGAAGCAACCATGGACGGACGGCCGGTCGCAGAAGACGAAGCACTGAACGTCCTGGTGTCGCTGGCTGTGGCCGGCCATGAGACAACGCTGCATGCTGTGGGCAACCTCATTTACCAGCTGGCCCTCGATCCCTCTCTGCAACAGCGGATACGCACCGAACCCGGAATCATTCCTGCCGTGGTGGAGGAAAGCCTTAGGCTTCGTGCTCCTGCACAGTTGTTTGGACGAAAACTCACGAGAACCATCACGGTCCGGGATACGACCCTGAACCAGGGTGACCGAGTGCTGCTCGCCTACGCGGCCGGCAATCGCGACCCCGACCGCTTCGAAGATCCTGAATCGTTCAACCCGGACCGGTCCGATATGGTGCATCTGTCATTTGGCTGGGGAATCCACGGATGCGTGGGCGCCGGCCTTGCAAGAATGGAAATGCGAACCCTGCTCTCCGAACTGCGCGAACTTCCCACCTTTGAGCTGGCGGGAGAACCCAGTTTTTCCCACCTTGAAGGCGGCCATCACCTTGGTCCTTCGAGACTTCCCATCCGCTTTTTGCAATAGAACACTTCAACCGGGAAAGACCCCGCCACTCCCTTCAGCATTCGAGAGGGAGGAGGAAGGGACGGCTGACGGCCAACCGTCAAGCTGCCACGGAGACTAGCGGAAGTAACAAATGTCTGAAAATGCACCCGAGCCAGGACTCCTCTGGGGAATCCGGCAGAGCTTTTTGAGGTATGTTTCAAGGATTCCTGACTGCCAGCAGTACGTAGGAGACGGGGCGACCCTAACGTCCGAGGGCCTGTATCACTTCGCGCTCGACACAAGCCCACCCGTGGGCCGCGAAGCTGATAGGTTTCCAGGGCCGCTCAGGTACCGTGGCCATGTTCAGTTCACCGGATATTCCGGAATGCTATCCGTTGTTGTTCTGAATCCTTGGATTGAGAACAACAACGGAGAAACGACCCTTACAATTGCGAACCCGATGCAGCCTAATTCCCGTATTCCGTTGGCCAAATTGGTCCCATTCAACGTCACGCATGCGCGTCCAGATGTAATGGTAGTTCGGGCATCTACTTACCTCATGACATCAGCGGTCACTGTCTTTGGAGGATCCTACGCCGCAGGGGAAGGACTGGATCCGGTTGTGTACACCTACAAGCCCGAATGGAACTCCTCGAGGGCCTCGGCCCACGAGGCGTCGAGCACGAACCGGAGCTGACTCACCGTTCTTCCGTTCTCTGTTCCCATAGCCAAGTGCCGGCAGTGCGCCGACCCGCCAGGAGCGCGAGCCGAAATTTGAATTAAGAAGCCGGTGGGGATCGATGACGCCGTCAATCCCGGCCTAGCCGCTGCGCTGTGCGCTTGCCAGGGTTACCGGCCGCCAGCAATCGCGGGCATCGCTGCGCAGGAGTTTGAACCAATCCGATGCTAGTCGATGCCGTCGGGCTGCCTACGCCTCAGGTGTCCTGATACGGGAGAGCTGGAGAAAACAGACCTCATGAGCGATGTCCATGACGACATTCTGCGGGGGCCTGTTTCGGTGTCGTTGGACGGCACGCTCCTAATGGAAGCGCGGACGCCGTAGCTCGTAGACAATGGCACGCCAGCGCCGGGTCAAACGGCGTGCTGTCCGCAGGCAGAGGGGTTGCTCTGATAGCGAGCCGTTGAGGACCTCCGAGGGCCCGGTGTACTGTCAGGGCGGGTTGCGGTTGTCAGTTCTTTGTTGGCGTGAGCTTTCGGTTTAAAGGGCCGACCCAGTCATCTCCGAAGGGTTCACTGGGCGTGATGGCACTAGCCCCCGTACTTTTGGGTCAAAGGCTAGTATTGGGATGCTGGTCCAAGGAGACATCAGCCCACAGCCAACTGCACCCGTCCGACATTTCCGCCGTTCTCTATGTATCGATGAGCTTCCGATGCTTGGGCGAAGGGGAAGCTGCGGTCGACAACGGAACGGAAGCCTCTGCTTGCTTCTTGCCACACTTTGGCAGCTGACTCGAGGTTGCCGGTCCGGACACCAACTATTCGTTGATTTCTCGAGTACAGTTGCTGCAAATTGATCGTGACTTCCCGCCCTAGGAAAGCGCCGGAGGTGACCACAGACCCTCCGGAAGCCAAGACTTCGAAGTTCTTTTGCCAAATTTCGGGTTGGCCCAGGTTGTCCACAACCAGATTCGCTCCACCGTCACCAAAGCGTTCTCTCACGTCTTCAGCGAAGGAACCGTCGCTAACGTCAAGTGTTTCAAGCCCGAGTTCTCGCAAACGTTTCCTCTTGGAAGAGCTCCGCGAGGTTGCAATAACTTCTGCGCCGAGATGTTTTGCCAGCAGAGCCGTTGTCGAACCCAGCGCACTTGATGCTCCCTGTACAAGAACTCGTTGTCCGGGTCGGATTCCGCCGACCTTTTCGAATTGATTCATGGCAACGGCGCCGCCGTTGATGACGGCCACTGCGTCGGCCGGCGACATGCCGGGAGGTACGACGAAGACGTTGGAAGCGGGGACGGCGCAATACTCAGCGTAGGCGCCGGGACGATGGGTGCCGATGATGCTCAGGGCAGGAGAAAACTCCGAACGTCCCTCTTGCGCGTCGACGTCATCTGCAGAGGACACGCCAGGGTAGACCGCCACACGATCGCCGACCCTAACGCTCCCAATGGTTCCGCAGACGTCGCCCTCAACTTCCGAGCCGATGGCTACCACTGTCCCTGCATGTTCGGCTCCTAAAATGTGCGGGAGATTGAACTTTGCATAGGGGTGTTTCCCTGCCCTAGCGACAAGGTCAAGCAGTCTGCCCACCCCCACTGCAGCTACCCTTACCAGTACTTCCCTGGGGCTGATCTCAGGCACCGGCATTGACTGCACTTCAAGGACGTCGGGGGGGCCAAAACGGTGAAAAACGACGGCGCTCATGAAATCCGGAACTGGGACAACATCGGGCCAATTCCCGGTGTCGGGACTATTAGTTGGAAGGACTGTGTTCATTTGGACTTTCCTTTGCCTTGATCAAGTGCTCTCGTCAATGGGCTCGCCAGCGATCGGCTCTCCGGTCGCTCTTCCCTGACGGGGATACGGGCAGGGGCGGTCAGCGAGCCAGCTGCGAAACAGCCGCCTTTCGTTCCGCACTGTCTACGACGTTTGCCAGGAGCATCGCGCGAGTCATAGGGCCTACCCCGCCGGGGTTGGGGGCAACCCAGCTCGCGACCCTTATCGTCTCAGGCGAAACGTCTCCGTTCAGCCGGGCTTTTCCGGTGTCTGCGTCAATTGTCCGCGAGACGCCGACGTCCAGGACGATTGCACCAGGTTTAACGTCGTTTGCTCTGATTAGGCCCGGTACTCCAGCGGCGGCTATGACCACGTCGGCACGACTGATCAAAGACGGAAGGTCCTTGGTACCTGTGTGAGCGAGAGTAACCGTTGCGTTTATCGAACGGCGCGTCAACAGGAGCCCCAGAGGGCGGCCAACAGTTATCCCCCGGCCGACAACAAGGACTTCGAGTCCGTCCAAGGAGATTTCGTGCCTTCCAAGGAGCTCGACAATGGCATTGGGAGTGCACGGAAGCGGAGAATCAGATTCCCCAGAAACATCGAGGACAAGTTTTCCAAGATTGGTCGGATGAAGACCGTCGGCATCCTTGTCTGGGGAGATTCGTTCCAAGATCGAGTTTTGATCCAGATGCGGCGGCAATGGGAGTTGTACGATGTACCCGTCAACGGCCGGGTTCGTGTTGAGCTCATCCAGCACGTCCTCTAATTCCGTCTGAGTGATCGACGCAGGCAGGTCACAACGGATGGATTCGATTCCGACTTCCGAGCAGTCCCGGTGCTTTGCCGCAACATATGACTGACTGGCTGGGTCTGCTCCCACTAGAACAGTCGCCAGACCAACCTTTACGTCACCATCCCGCAGTGCGGTCACACGGCCTGAGAGCTCGGACTTGATGACGGCTGCGCAGGCCCTGCCGTCGAGGACGGATGCCAGGCCGGTTCCACCATCAGATGTGGGGCTCCCAACTAGTTGGGGTGTCATGTTGCTTTCCCTGCCGCCGACGGGAGCCGAGAAAACCTCGATTGATCCTCCCTAAAAGGAGGCGAGTCAGGTTCCCGGTGGTCCTCGGCTAAGTCTGTTGTCATTTTGATCCTGAACATCCTGGGCAGTGCCTCAGAAGACGATGGTTTGGTTTTGATGGCGAATTACGCGGTCTTCGGCGTGCCAAAGAACGGCCCGCGAAAGTACTGCGCGCTCTACATCGGCGCCCCTGCGTTGGAGATCCGCTGCTGATTCCGCGTGCGTGACACGGACGACGTCCTGCTCAATGATTGGACCCTCGTCCAATTCCTCGGTGACGTAGTGGGACGTTGCACCGATAAGTTTTACCCCCCGGGCCTTGGCCTTTTTGTAGGGAGCGGCGCCAATGAATGCTGGCAGGAAGGAATGGTGGATGTTAATAACTGGGACTCCCACGTTCTTGAGGAAATCCGGTGAGAGGATCTGCATGTAGCGCGCCAGTACGATAAAATCAACGTTTTCCGCGAGGAGTTTGACGATTTGCGCTTCCGCAGCTGATTTATCGGTACCCGAGGAAGGGACATGGAAGAAAGGGACGCCAAAGGAGCGTACGTCGTCGGCGGCATTGGAGTGATTTGAGATGACCATTGGGATGGTGACAGGTAGTTCTCCCCTCCGATGTCGCCAGAGGAGATCCAACAGGCAGTGGTCAGACGTCGATGCCAAGATGCCCATGCGCTTCGGGATGGATTGGTCTGTTAGTTTCCAAGTGAGGCCCAATGCCCCCAAAGTAGTTTCCAAATCGTTTTCAATTTCAGTCATCGCTACTTTAAGGTCGCGGCAGTGGAAGACCACTCTCTGGAAGAAGGCTCCTCCGGTCGGGTCGTCCGTGTACTGGTCAAGCGAAACTATGTTGCCCTTGTTTCGTGTAATAAGGGCAGTAACGGCAGCTACAATCCCAGGTTTATCGGGCCCGTAGACGATAAGGCTGGCGTGGTCGTGGAGCAGACCGCGTTTTTGTTGTTCGCCAGTGACGCTTCTGGGAGGCGCCAAAGTCGGTTCCGCTGTAGTTTCAATGCTCATGGTTTTACTCCGATGTGATGGCGGCTCTGGCCGCGGTCGGACTGTCTCAGCCCTGGATCCTTGTCGACTCCCGTCTGGGAGCCTCGTCCGCGGGTTCATTGGGTACCGGCCCTGAAGCTAGGTCCTGTTGTCAGGGCTCGAAGTACTTCAGTCCGCGCTGGACCTTTCTGGAGCAGGGCAGCGCAGACACCTACCTTTGGAACTAAGCCGCAGGTTCCTCCACGGAGAGTGGGTAGGTTCGAACCTGGGACCACTCTTCTTCGGGCTCGTAGTCCAAGATCCATCCCAACCCGAGGTTTGTATCTCCCTTTTTTTCGCGTTCCTTGAACGCGGCTTGGCGCTTCTCCCAGTCGCCGGCATGGAGTACCTTGCTGTTAAGCAGGGACTGCCGTTGGATGGCTTGGGCGCGTGGTATGCGGACCTCCCGGAAGCTGGAGAGAGCCGACTGTGGATTATCCCGTCCTACATCCAGCCATTTGGTAAGGACGTAGGCGTCCTCGAAAGCTTGTGCCGCACCCTGTCCAGCATTGGGAAGCATTGGGTGGGCCGCGTCTCCGATAATTTGAATTCGGCCCCTGCCCCAGTCCTTTGAGGGGTTCCGGCCAAATAGCCCGTACTTCGTGCAGGAGGTTACGCGAGCCAGAAGTTGCTGGAGGACGGGCTCGACGTCAGGGAACGTTGCCCGCATGTCTTCCGCATCGCCAGGGACTGACCAGCCCTCTTCAACCCATGAATCCGAATCGTTTTGGGTGACGATGTTTATCAAATCGCTACCTCGAAGGTGGTAGACCATCATGTGGCGGCCGCGTCCGACCCAGCCGGTGAAGCCGTGGGGCCCAAGAATGTCTTTAGGAAAATCGTTTCCATTGAGGAGGGCTCGCCAAACCATTTGTCCAGTGAAAGTGGCCTCGTCTACCCCATATAGCTCCTGGCGCACGCGAGACCGAATGCCGTCTGCACCAATAACGATGTCGAACTTTCGTTGGCTTCCGTTCTCAAAGTTCAGGGTCACGTGGTCGTCATGCTCGGAGAGGCTCGCTAGCCGATGTCCAAGATTGATCCGGTTTGAGCCGGCGGCATCGGCCAGGAGGCCCAGAAGATCGGCCCTGTGAAACACGTAGTAGGGAGCTGAAAAGCGACCGCCGGAAGAAGGATCACCGGAAAAGCGGGTCTCTGTGATTTGCTCACCGCTGTACATCGATTTCATTGTTTGTCCGGTAACGACGTTACCGATTTTCGCAAGCTCGTCGCCCAGGCCTAGGCCGATGAGGGCTTTCGTCGCCTGGGTACTGATGTTGATTCCTGCGCCCACTTCACCGAGCGCCGGGGCCTGCTCAAAAATCTCCACGTTGTGACCCTCTCGGGTCAACCCCACCGCAGTGGCCAGCCCCGCAAGACCGCCGCCAACGATGCCCACGGATAAGGTCGTATCACTCATTGTTTTCAACTCTCTTTAGGTTGTTTGCAACACCTGTACGGCGTGTGAATGGCTGCCCTTGGTCGAGGGGCGGGAGGACGGGTGACAGGGTGCCTCTCCGCGGCTCGCCGGAAGGCAACTGCCGCAGGAGGCAGACGCGACGAAAAGTCCTGTTGGAATCATGTACTGGCAGAGTTTGCTCACGGGAGGTCGCTTGCATGGATGCAGCCAGTACGAACGCTGGTTCGCCATCGTCCCTCCCTCGCTCCGCTCTTGCGGTTTGACGCCCGTCCGCATCGTCGCGGCTGGCTGACACCTGATCATTAACGAACGACTTTTGTTCTCTACGTGCATACACTTTATAGCAGACCTTACGGCAGATGGGAACAATCTCAACGGAATTGTGAGTCTTGGACCTGTTCGTTCAGCGCCGCCCGGCGCTGGACGGCGCCCTCAGAATCGTAGGCACTGCACGCATAGCCTCACTCAGTCGATCGATTGCCGCACCGTCAATTCATTGGTCGAATTCGCCATCATCGGCGCTCAGACGCCGTGCTTTCGCTTCTGGCCTTGTATGGGATCGTTCACCAAATGCAGCCCAGACGTCGCGAGACGAAATACGTCCCCGAAGTGAAGCTTTCGCGTATGGGGATGGATACTGACAAGCCATCCCAGCATTCGGGCAAGCATCTCGCGAGTACCAGGTGCCAACAGACTCTCGGAGAGCGGGTACGGGAACCAAGGGCTGTCCGGTCAGACTTGTCTAGAAGGTCTCCACCTCAATACCTGCGCCGAGGTCGAGCCGCTGATTCAGAGGGCCGGTCAAAGTCGAGACATAAGCCGCGCAGATGGACCGTGCGCGATCGAGATCCGAACCACGCCTTTGGTAGGACTTTGGCACCGACATCTGGCCTTGACACGACCAAAGGTTTTGGGAGCCCTGCTAGTCGCTCCGGGCATGGAGTCTCCTAAGCTCATCTCAGTGGAGCAATTCCGGCATCCGGCCCGTGGTCCACTTACGAACGTTCCAACTCATGTGAGAACGCAACAATCATGATCTAGCGGCCATTCTCTGCGCCTCGTGGAACGTTGTGCCTTCACTGTTTTCGTCCAAGTCGGGTAGTACCCGGCTCGCTGTATGGGACAGGTGCTCCCCCATCAACTCACCCGCCTTTTCTCTCTCGCCGGAGATCAGAGCGTCAAGAATTGCCTCATGTTCTGCCTGTGCCATAGAAAATGCGTCAGGATGAGCTGCTTGGGCGAAACGGACGTAGCGTTCGGTCCGCTCGGATAGTGATTGGATCAACTGGGACAAGGGGTCTTCCGCCCGGGCCGTGCATGTTGCATGGAATAATCTGTGCGCCTCCACCCAGGTGTCCACATCAGCTCTGGTGAGCGCCTCGTTCATCTCCTCCAACAGCCGGCGTCCCTGCTGCACTTCGGCGTCGGTCAATCTCCCGGCAGTTACGCGGACTGCGAGACTTTCCAGCACGATCCGGGTGCCATAAAGGTTATCTAGTTCACTCGCGCTGAGCGAACGTATAGTGGCCCTCTGATCCTTTTGAACATCTATAAGGCCCTCCTGTTGAAGCATGCGAAACGCTTCCCTCATCGGTATCCGGCTTACGGCCAATTTTCGGGCGAGGTTGGCTTGATTGAGCGTGGAGCCGGGCTTCAGTACCTCGTCTATGATCAGGTGACGCAGAAATGCATGGACCTGCACGCTTAGATCCCGGGTTTTTGTGAATTTCGGAACGACAAGGTCCTCATAGGCCGTTTCAGCACGCACTGACATCCCACACCGCCTTAATCTTGGAGCCACGCTACCTGGTCAAAGTTTACACACTTCGGACTGCTGCCCTCACGGCCCTCGTATCACGCTCCCCCGTGTCTGCAAAGGCCCGGTTGCACTACCTGAGGTTCACGTCCTTTGGACAGCCTTCCCCAGGCGCATCAAGGTGCTGCGTGAAGTGGCATTCAACCTAACAACACTGTCCGCCTCCGAGGCTTGAGTGAGAGTTTGTCGGGATCTTCTATTGGTCAGTTGAGCCAGGAGACATTGAGCGCGAGGACCTATAAGTCGGCGTGAACCGACCTCTTAAGCGTCGTATGAGCGAGAGTCTCCAAACTAGATCCTGACTTCGTTGAGACATTCCGGTGCAAATATCTGCTCGGGCTCCCATAGTCTGTCGGCTAACCCCTGAGCGAAGGAATAGCGGAGGAATGTCGACAGCGTAGTTGAGTTCTCTCCGACTCCATAGGGCCACCAGTTGGAACCCATTATGGAGCGTGTTCTCGCGACTTCGTCATGCAGCCACGGAAGCATAAAACCCAGGGCCACGGTCTGGTCGATGTCAGCAGCAGCCACGCGCTTTGATTCTTCAAAAGCATTCTGGAGGGATCGGGCGATCCAGCGGTTGGCTTCATAGACTTCCCGACGGATGACCACTACGTGCATGATCGGGAAAATGCCCGTTGACCGGAAGTAGTCAGCCTCTTGGGCGCCGCTGTCGGGAAAAAGGCGGGCTATGTTGGGGTGATTGTCGACAAAGGGCTGCGGCGTGCGGGGACTATAGAGAGCATCGATCTCCCCGTCCACGAGCAGTTGAGACAGCGTCTCCTCAGGCCCGATGGGGCGGATTTCCGTAGTAGTACCGGGACGAAGCGGGAACTTCTCGACTCGACCTGTCTCGTGAAGCCCTCCGGTTCTGTAACGCACTGAATCCACAGGGACACCATAATGTTCTTCAAGAATCCCCCTGATCCATACAGCGGCGGTTACTTGGTACTCCGGGACTCCGACGACTTTGCCCGACAGGTCCGATGGGCTGCTGATGCCAGATTGTGTGTTGATGTAGATGCCGCTGTGCCGGAACATGCGAGAGGGAAACACCGGGATGGCCACAAATGGGGGAGTCTCTTGACTAAGCGTCAGGAGGTAGGTGGACAGCGAGAGTTCGGCCACATCGAATTCCCTGTAACTGACCATGCGGAAAAAGGTCTCTTCGACCTTTAAAGGCAGATAGGTGAGGGCAACGCCGGGAATTTGCACGGATCCTGTCCGCAACGCCCAGGTTCGATCGTAATCGCCGCAGGCAAGAGTCAGCGGAACCCTTCCCACGGCCACATCGGAAGATGTTCGAGTTGCGGGTTGGGAATAAGGAATCTGTGCGAAGGCACTGATGGACGAGGGTGTAATCATTTGCGTTCTCCTTGGCGCGGCGGCCCTGGATCGGTGGGAGCCGGTAGTTTGACGAGGCTATATAGCTGCCAAACTTATGTCAAAGTTTAGGTAAGTAGTTACATAAAATGGCAGTCTCAACCCCGAAGTTTGTCGTGATGACGCACGCTAGCGGCGGCGTGCAGAGGAAGGTGATGCGGCTCGATGGCCGGGCGGCGTCCCGGCCTCAGCCAGGAGTCTCTCCACCAGGGCTATCCCTTTTGTTGCCCAGTCGATTTCCATTTGCGCACGCTCCAGTAGTCCTTCATAGACGTGTACCTTGTAAGCCAGCACAGCAGCTGAGGCCTCAGCTGAAGCGTCTTTGAGACGGTGCCTCATGAGGTCCGTATTGCCAAGACGTAGGTCCTCAGCGTGTGCCGCCCATTTCACGTACAGCTGCAGGTAATAGACCCGGTGAGCTTCAAACTGTTGTTCAGCGACTTGATAGCTTGCCCATTCCTGATACATGACCTTCAGGAGTTCCGGCGACCGCTCGTGAAGTGGCGGCACCACTTGGTTGGCCCATCTTTCTAGCTCATCGCCTCCCGCCGGCATTACTGCATAGACACTTTTAGTCGCAAGATTGCCGCGCGCCTGTTGCTTCGCCTCGATGAGGCCCTCTCGCTCCAATTTCTTGAGTTCGGGATATATCTGAGAATGACTCGCCTGCCAGATGTGGGCGATCGAGTGATCGAAGAACTTGGCAAGTTCGTACCCTGTCATCGGCTTGGCCTCCAGGATCGCAAGCACGGCCATGCGAAGTGACACGACTTTTGCCTCCGGTTGCTTCAAGATGGTTAGCGCTGACTTCGGTGGATCGGTATTGGGACATTCTAGTCAGCACCCACTCTGAAGGCGTGGGTGACTAGGCCCAGTCTCTCGGATGCCACCGCCCTCACCCACCGGCTGGGATGCTTTGGGTGCTTAGAAAATGGGCTGGATGCAGCGTTTCATCGCTTTTTGGATAGGACGTCGTTTAGTGGATTGTCTACCGCAGTGCCTTACGTCACAGTTTCCTCAGTGAGACGGAACACACGTTTCGTTTTTGTACGAGAGGAAGTTTCAGAATGCCGAATCAGGGAACTGCAGCGAATGTCGCTGTTGCCTACTACAACGCATGGACGGAGGGGCGCATCGATGACGCCGTAGCCCTCCTGTCCGAAGACCTAGTGGTGGATGCTCCGCGGGCAGGGCACGTTGTCGGTGCCCAGGACTACCGGGGCGTGCTTGAGGAGTACCTGGGAATCCTGACCGGTTCTTCCCTAATCGCTGCGCACGGTGACGAGAATACAGCGCTCGTTCACTATGACAACGAAACGAAGTTGGTCGCTCACGCACCAACAACCGAGTACCTTGAGGTCTCAGGTGGCAAGATCAGCTACATCAGGATCATCTTCGATCGCACCCCCTTCGAGGCAGCACGCGCTCTGCTCGCGTCCGGGAGCGAGGCCAAGCCATGATCCTCGTAACGGGTGCTACCGGCAACGTCGGACGGGAGCTCGTCAACATCCTTGTGGCCCAGGATGTGCCAGTGAGGGCACTGACACGAGACGTCGGCTCCTCGAACCTTCCTGAAGAGGTCGAGGTAGTAGTCGCCGACCTCAAGGAAGATCCCACCTCCGTCAGGAAGGTCCTCGAAGGTGTTCACGCAATCTTTCTCAACCCAGCGGCCGTCCGGGATCCATCTGAACTTTTGGCGCACGCCAAAGATCTCGGGGTCGAGCACATAGTGCTGTTGTCTGCCATGCCGGTCCGCGACGATCTACCCATTGAAAAGCAGCCTGGCTTTATTGCTCGTCGTCATAAAATGCTTGAGCTGCAGATCGAGGCTTCGGGTCTCCGGTGGACGCATGTTCGGTCTAACATGCTGATGAGTAACGCGTTCTTCGAAATCGCCCCCCAGATACGTATGGGCAACATCGTTCGCCAAGCGTACGGTGATGCGAATTCAGCACCTGTGGACGAGCGGGATATCGCAGCGGTTGTCGCCAACGTGCTTATGGATCCTGCCCATCGTGGAGCCGTCTACGAGTGCACCGGCCCTGAGTCGATGACTGAAAAGGACAAAGTACGAGTCATCGGCCAAGCCATCGGGCGCGAACTTGAATTCCATGAACTTACCCGGGAGGAAGCCAGGGGCATATTGCTGGCAACCTTCCCGGTTCAGCATTCCAACGGCCTTGCCGAGGAGCACGTAGAAACGGTGCTCAACTATGCGGAACAGTCCATTGGTGCGCCGGCCCGCCTGACCGACGCTGTCGAGCGCATCACGGGAAAACCGCCCCGAAGCTATGCCGATTGGGCCGCCTCGCGTGCTTCAAAGTTTCCGGCCGCGCCAGTACTCACCGCTTCGTCGTAGAATCCACGCGCCGGTACCGACGGGGCGGAAAACTTCTGCCATAGAGGGCACGGCGTAGACCCGGCTTCCGGCCACTCTCACAACCCGAATGCAGACACAGTCGTCTGCTAACAGCATTCGAAGGCTCCCTCTGGGACGAGGAGCCCTGACAAGGAAATCTCAAACCCGGAGGAAAGCACTCATGTTAATGCCTTGGAACAATCTCCCGCTGCTGTTCGACGGAACCACCATTGGGAAGAATTCAGACAAGGAAGTGCCTTCGCCATCCTTCCCTGCCGGAGTTATCACATCCAACGCCTGGGAAGGTTGGTGGCACGACGAAACCGTCTCGTCATAGATGCATGAGATAGGCGCTGGGCGGTGCAGACCGATCCAGGTTGCCCTGCACAGTGAAACCTGCGCACCTTGATCAATGTGTATTCACCCTCTAAAATAGTTGTATACACTTTGAATTTGCTGGTTCGGACCCCGATCAGGTAACGAAGCCTTAACAGGCCAACAAATATTTTCAAAGTCGAATTAAAAGTGAAAGAAGAAGAAGATGGATCCGAAAGAATTCCGCTTTACACCCGAGGGCTACATCACGAAGCGTTTCGGTGAGATCGAGTTTACGGACTGGATCGATGAAAGCATGGCGTGGAAGCGCACGTGCTCCATCGGTGACTGGTCCTGGATTTGGGAGCGACGCTTCAAAGGCCCCGACGCTGCCCGCTTGATCAGCGGAACGGTCATCAACAGTTTCGCAAAGTTCGATATCCTGCAGTCCAAGCACGCTACGCACTGCAATGAAGAAGGCAAAGTTATTGCCGAGGGCATCCTCACACGTCTGGCTGAGGATGAATTCGTCCTCATGGGTCGGGGCAGCTTCTGGGTTGACCACGTGCTGCGGACGGGCGACTACGACGTCGAATCCACGCACGAGGACTGGTACAACCTACAGGTTCAGGGTCCCAACGCCCTTCCTCTTCTCGAGAAACTGTCAGGCAGCAATCTTCGGAACACGAAGTTCATGCACAACGCAGAAATTGAGATCGCCGGCCATCGTCTCCTCGCCCTCCGTCAGGGAATGTCCGGAGAGCCAGGTTTTGAGCTTCAGGGCCCCCGGGAACACCAGGAAGAAGTCTACGCAGAAATTGTGCGCGTAGGGCAGGAATTTGGTCTCCGCAAGCTCGGCGGACGAGCAAGCAACACTGGGCACTTGGAGGCTTGCTTCCCGACGATTGGTCTGGACTACCTTCCGGCCATCTTCGGGGACGATATGAAGGGCTACCGTGAAGGGTTCCTTTCATCCATGCCCGGTTTTGCTGCGAAGTTCGCCGTCGGCGGCAGTTTCGAGGGAAGCGACGTTACAGACTGGTATCGAAGCCCCATCGAACTTGGCTGGGGAAAGAACATTAAGTTCGATCATGACTTTATCGGCCGCTCAGCCCTGGAGAAGGAGCTGGCCTCTCCTCGCCGGGTTATCAGAACGCTGGTCTGGGACGCCGACGATGTGTTGGACGTCTATTCATCGATGTTCAGGCAGGGCGATCCCTACCACTTCATGGAAATGCCCCGCGAGCAGCGTGCGGTTATGACCGCCGACAAGGTCCTCAAGAACGGCCGCGAAGTGGGAGTAGCAACGTCTCGCGGTTACAGCTATCACTCACGAGAAATGTTGTCTCTCGTCGTTATCGAACCTGAGTTTGCAGAGCTGGGGACTGAAGTTTCCGTAGTGTGGGGAAACCCCGGCGAGATTCAGAAGCACATTAAGGCCATCGTCGCTCCGGCTCCCTACCGGGATAACCGCAGGGTAGATCTGAACAAGTTGTACGCTGACTCACCAGTGCTCGCTGCGCAGCTCTAGGATAACTCCGTGGTCCGGACACCGGATCATGCTGGACCGGCGTTGTTTGGCGACAACGTCCGATACGGCCAAGGACCGGATGAAGGTCCTCGGTGTTACCTCGTGGTGGTTTGCGGGCAGCCGCAAACCACCACGCACTGCGGCGCGAGTGGGCAAGACCTGAACCGGTAACTCGTCGTTCGTACAACGGCGTTCTTTCCAGATTCGAACTTGGGCCCGGCTAACTTCCTCGCCATGGGATCCAGTCGTAGACGGATAGTTAGGACTTGAATCTTCCTTGAGTAGGGCAAATTTCTTGTCGTCTAACGCCTACTTGTAGTCAAAACCGTAGAGACTTGCTTTTCCACCGTCGTCCGTCCCTTCGGAGTTGAGTGACCATCATGAAATTTCTTGCTCGTCCCGCCCCTGGCATTGATATTGACGAAGCCAACCTGCAGATCGCTCCTCCTGAAGAGCACGCTGCAGGAGTCAAAGCTGTACTAGTCGCCGTGGAGCGCGGGGTAGCCCAGGCAGGACTTTCCAGAACCGCTCATTCGATGCTTCGTGTCAATCAACGTGGCGGGTTCGACTGTCCCGGCTGTGCCTGGCCAGAGTCTCAAGGACGAAGAAAGGCCGCGGAGTTCTGTGAGAACGGGGCAAAGGCCATAGCCGAGGAAACCACCGTCAGATCGGTTGGCGCTGATTTCTGGGAATCCCATTCCATCGAGGAACTCTCTGGAAAGAGCGAGTATTGGCTAGGTAACCAAGGACGGTTGAGCGAACCGATGGTACTCCGTGAAGGAGATACCCATTACCGTCCCATAGCTTGGGCTGAGGCCTTCGCTCTCATTGGGGAGCGCATAAGGGAAGCGCCTCCCGAGCGCTGCGTTTTCTACACCTCCGGCCGAACTGCCAACGAGACGGCCTTCATTTACCAGCTGTTTGCCAGGTCTGTAGGCACCAATAACTTGCCGGACTGTTCCAACATGTGCCACGAATCGTCTGGGAGCGCGATGAATTCAACCATCGGCATTGGCAAGGGCACTGTATCCCTTGAGGACATCCACGATGCCGAATTGATATTTGTGGTCGGGCAGAACCCCGGGACCAACCATCCTCGAATGCTGTCCGCGCTCAAAGAGTGTAAGAGCAACGGCGGCAAGATCGTCGCGGTGAATCCCCTCCCGGAGGCCGGACTCTTCAACTTCAGAGATCCCCAAACTCTCTCGGGTGTGCTCGGTGATGGAGCCCCGATAGCCGACCAGTATCTGCAAATCAAGGTCGGAGGTGACCTGGCTCTGTTTCAAGCCCTAGGGCACCTCCTGCTCAAAGAAGAGCACGCCAATCCGGGGTCAGTCGTTGACGCAGCCTTCGTGCATGGACATACAGAGGGCTTTGAGGAATATCGCCGGGCACGAGCAGTCATCGATTGGAAGGAAACGGAAAAAGCAACCGGACTTGCACAGTCCGAAATCCTTAGCGTTGCATCGATGCTGATCGCTTCAAAGGCATCGATCTTCTGCTGGGCACTTGGCGTAACACAACAGCCCCACTCCGTTGACACCATCAGGGAGATGGTCAATGTTCTACTGCTGCAAGGGAACTTTGGCAAAAAGGGGGCAGGTGCGTGTCCGGTTCGAGGTCACTCCAACGTCCAAGGCGACAGGACGATGGGAATCTGGGAAAAGCCGAAGGAAGAGTTCCTGGCCGCCCTGGATAATGAGTTCGCCATGGTCTCTCCTCGGAATCACGGCTATGACGCAGTCGAAACCATGGAAGCCTTCGAACGCGAAGAAGTGGATGTGTTTGTCTCCATGGGTGGAAACTTCTCTCTGGCCTGCCCGGATACGGACGCCATTGAGGCAGGAATGCGTCGAGCCGGCCTCACAGTCCACATCTCCACCAAACCGAACCGCTCCCACATTGTGCACGGGCGAACCTCACTGATTCTTCCGACGCTGGGCAGAACTGACAAAGATGACAAGCACCCAAACGGTGCACAATTTTTGTCGGTGGAAGATTCGATGTCAGTGGTCCATTCCACTCAGGGCAGGCTGCGGCCTATCTCGGATCATCTCCTCGCCGAACCTGTGATTATCGCACGTATGGCTCACGCCACGTTCGGGCCTGGCCATCCAGTGGGTTGGGAGGCCATGGCCGAAGACTACGACGTCATACGGAATCACATCGAACGAGTGGTTCCCGGGTTCGATAACTTCAATAAGAGGGTGCGCGCCAGGAACGGCTTTGTATTGCCCAACCCGCCCCGTGATAGCCGTTCCTTTCGGACCACCACCGGCAAGGGGCACTTCACTGTTAGTCCCTTGGAGTATCTGGCGCCGCCAGACGGGCATCTCGTACTTCAAACGGTGCGTAGCCATGACCAATACAACACGACATTTTACGGTCTCGACGACAGGTACCGCGGAATATCCGGCGGCCGCCGGGTCATTCTTGTAAATCCTGAAGATCTCCAAGAGCTAGGGTTCACAAATGGTCAACTAGTTGATGTGATCAGTACTTTCCAGGGACTGGACCGCCGTGCCGATAACTTTCGACTCATCTCGTACCCAACGGCCAAGGGGTGCGCGGCAGCGTACTTTCCCGAAGCCAACGTTCTGGTTCACAGAAATAACGTGGCAAGAGAATCCAATACGCCTGGCTATAAGGCCTTGTTTGTTCGCTTCGTACCACGGCTAGGAAGTGATGTGACGGCTTCGGAGCAATAGAACGCCAAATGCGAGGTCAATGCTTGCCTCAGGACGTGCCGCTCGGTTTCGTTCCTCCTTCCTTGGACAGGCGGGGGCCTAGGGATGGGAACGGGCCAGGGAAGTGCCTGCGTGGGCGTGAACCGCCTGCAAGCTGGCGCTGGTACTGGCCGCAGGCCATCACGGGCATTGATGAAGACTTCGCTCAATGAGCTGAGGGACTTTCCCTCTGTTTGGCAGCTGCTACATGGAGTGTTCCGCTCTCGCCGCGGTAGCCGTAGTGCGCGTGCAACTCATAGCCACGCAAAGAAGGTCCAGTTGTCCGTGATTGGTGCTTCGGTGACCTGAAACCTGGGGAGGTCTCTTCACCGAAGCACCGTTTTCGGGCAATTGGACATGCTCCGCAGATCCCCTCCGGACCAGGAAGGTAAGGCATCCTTGCCGCAGCAAGAAACAGACATTGGCATTTACAGGCCATCGACCTTCGAAGGACTGGGCGTAACTACTTCATGGTGGGGGGCTCGGCAAATCGCTTTTGATTACCCGGCACCGCTGGCATCGATAGCCCTTCCTCTCACAAGTGCCGTTGGCTTCACTCTTACATCCGACGTGGACGCACTTCAGGACCTCCCTCACTACGCGGCTTCGGCCATGGACGGCTGGTCAGTTAGCGGCAGCGGGCCCTGGTTACTTGTACCGCATGCCCCTCGGCAAGGCGGCATAACTGAACTTAAGGAAGGTCAAGCGGTCGCTGTCTTTACCGGCGGGTTGATCCCTAAGGGCGCAACGGCCGTCCTTCGCGAAGAAAGCGGCCAAGTCCTGGAGGGTGCCGCAAGCGTCAGGCACCTCAGTCTTAGACCGGAAGCGAAGCTCGGAGAAACGCTTCCAGGCAGTCATATACGCCCTGCAGGGGAAGAATCCCACGCAGGCGAGGTGCTCATACCTGCGGGTACGGTCCTCACTCCCGCGCACGTTGCCCTCGCAGCTGCCGCTGGCCATAACGAGTTGCAGGTACAGAACAAACCGACTGTGGACTTTGTCCTTACTGGTTC
Source organism: Paenarthrobacter nitroguajacolicus (assembly GCF_051027655.1). Taxonomy (NCBI): domain Bacteria; kingdom Bacillati; phylum Actinomycetota; class Actinomycetes; order Micrococcales; family Micrococcaceae; genus Paenarthrobacter; species Paenarthrobacter nitroguajacolicus. Next base: position 86,174 of record NZ_CP073235.1, read on the forward strand.
GGAATTGTCTACGTCAGGTCGTCCCGGACCGGGACAGTTCCGCGACACAATAGGCCCGGCGCTGGGCTCAATCATCCCCCAGCTAGGTGGTATCCCTAAGGGTCAGTTGCACATCGGTGATTCCTACGATGACTGGCTGTCGGCACTCTCTGGCTCAGCAGATGGGAGAAACAGCGACGTCACAATCACTACAGGTGGAACCAGCAGATCCGCCACCGATCATCTCCGTACCGCGATTACCGATCTCGGCGGGAATCTATTGATTGACGGAATCGCCATGCGACCAGGTCACCCTGCAGTGTTGGCCGAACTTCCTGGCGGCCGCTTGGTTGTAGGCCTCCCGGGAAACCCGCTGGCCGCCATGGTGGCCCTCATCACCCTTGCCGAGCCCCTGCTGGCCGCCCTCGCCAACAAGCCCTTTCGACCCACGGACCTCGTGGCCTCAGGGAAAGACCTTGATCCGTTCCCTGACCAGACAAGACTTGTTCCATGCAGCCTTGTTCAAAAACAGGCCATGCCTACTTCATATACAGGGCCGGGGATGATGCGCGGATTGGCTCAAGCGGACGGTTTAATGGTCGTTCCTCCCAACGGTATCCGGGCGGGCGGACTTGTCCCCGTACTGCTTCTGCCATGGACCAGCACCCAAATCCAATAATTGGTCTATCAGCCTCTTTGGCGAGTTCGGCCTGGAATCTGTCCACCATGGTGCCTCGCGCTTTCTCGCTAAGTCCATATTGCCGCTCCCCTCCCCCGAGGTTTGGCCTGCGGCCGTTTGCCAGTCACCTCGGTGGGTCATAGTCCCACCCCCTTTGCAAGAGTATGGGGCGGGACTACCCCGGACGACCTCCCCTGTCAGCAGAGACCTTTAGGGATCCTCGCCGCTTTCTGAACCGCATAAGGGCGTTCAGGTTGAGCGAGCCAGCCGTGCTCCCCTCGCCGCAGTACCCGATCGCCGTCCCTCATGTGGGGACCCGCGTTGGTCCAAGTGTTTTGCCCCCTGGTCTCACAGAACAACGCGAGCCGGGCTTCCTTGGGAAGGGACGTTCGGTGGGTCCACCACGCACGTCGTTCACCCTCAGGCCCGAACATCAGACCGTCCCCGTGGGCGATCGCGTCGTGCACAGCTCGAAAGGCATCGTTGAGCGGCACATGGCGGCTCCCCCCACGCCCGTCTGGAACGGTGATGGTGCGGGCCATGGGATGCCCTGCCGGCAACGCTCCTTCCGTCTCGTCCGAGACCTCCGTCCGGAAGTAAAACAGATGCTTGGACTCGCGCAGATCCGCCAGCATTTCGGCCGAGTCGGCATAAGGTTGCTCACTGCTCGCTGATTCCCACGGCTCAAAGCTGAAGCCTGCAGCGACAAAGTCCGAGTACTGGTCCTGGACATGTTTCCCCAGGGAACGATACGAACGCCGTACCGCTGGATCCCGAGGATCATGAACCGCTTCCCCGTAGGCCTTCGCTGCGGCAATATCATCGAGATCGGACATGTGCGGCATTTCCGTCCGGGCAGTGAACCCGTGGCGCTCGCGGTAGTCCTGGCGAATTTTTTGGATTTCGCGGATGGGGGCGTGTCTGGCGTAGTCGGTGTTCTTTACTACGAATTCGGCCCGGACGGGCGTCCATTCGGGGCTGCCGTAGCGGCGTTGGATGGCGTAGAGGGCCAGCTTGTCGGGCTGCCCGTCGGTCTGGAGGATCTGCAACCTGCCATCGACGACTCTGCCGCCGGGGATCCCGGCGAGTCTGAGCGTGTCGAGGGCGTCTTCGGCGTCGATGTTCGTCTCTCCGCCGAAGGTGTACATCCGGTCTGGTCCGGTTTCGTCGACAAAGGCGACCATGACAGAGTCCTGGTTGTAGCGGCCGGCGATTTCTGCGGCCCAGGATCTGATGCACTCTTCGGATCCTCGCGCCGTGTAGGCGCCGGCGGGTTCCGTTTCGCCTTCCCACAGCCCGTCTGCCGGCTTATCGTCCAGGAGTTCTATGTCGTGGGACGCCCCGGCGTTTCGGATGGTGTCGTCATACTCCCGCCATTCTTCTGAGGAGTAGTAGTTGGGGCGGGAATCTAGGGAGAGCAGCTCGGCGCTTTCAGGCCGGAAGGGCGTAGCTCCGATGTAGGCCTGGAGTTCACCGGCTGCAGCCGCGGCGATGCTGTTTGGATCTTTGCACTGGTAGCCGCCGCGGGGGTGACTCTTGGGACGGCACATGTCTTAGGCACCCCCGTTGGGTGCTGGCAGGAAAGCGATCGCGTCTCCTGGCTGGAGATTGCTCCGTTGTCCTATGTCGTCGATCTCAACTACCGGTGTAACGGTCCCGTCTTTGATGTCCTTGAGCAGTTGGACGAATTCGTCTTTGCTCATTTCCTTCGGGTCTTTGCCGAACTGGATCTTCGCGTCGGTGTTGTTTTCGTTCGTGGCCATGGTGTCCTCCTTTCGCGGCGTCGCAGGTGTGGTCAGTGAAAGTGGCCCCTGCTCCCGCCGTGGACGCCGATATGGCGTCGTCGGCAGGTGTAGGTATGCCTGATCCCGGATTTACATATTGCTACCCGGCGGGTTGCGTTTGGTTCCAGTGTCCCTTGCCCCGGCCTCTGGGGTCATCCCGTTGTGCTCGGCTGCCCCAGCGCTGGGTTCGGGGGTGAGCATGGCCAGGGAGTCGCCCTGTTGACGGAGGCCGAATCGTTCGTAGATCGGGATCAGACGCCGGTCCGCTGCTATACAGGAGATCGCGGCCCCCGGGGGTACTTGCTGGTCAAGGACTTCCCTCAGGAGTTCCTGTGCTGATCCTGCCGGGGCAGTGAGTCGGCGCGCCAACTGGGTGTAGGTGTATACCTGCCGGTCCTCGGGCAGTGCGTTGAGGGCCTTCTGGTGCACCCGTTCGGCGGTACGGGCTTCTGGCCCTAGCATCCGGGTGAAGGCCGGCACCATGGGCACGAACAGCACCACCATCGCGGCGATGATGCCAACCACCGGGCCGGTGTCCGGGGAAATCACTAGGTACACCACAAGCATGGGGACGAGGAGCGCCATGGAGCCGACAAGCCGGGACCTCAGTTGTGGTTTCCGGTGGTTCTCAATGCCGACCATGACAACGCGTTCGTGATGGAAGAGGCTGCCGTTGTTCTGTTGTCCCAGCGTGGCAGTGAGTTGAAGGAAGTATTCGAGCGCGGCCCGCAGTGGCCTGTCGCGGCCCTCCAGGCGAGTGAAAGCCAGCGCTGACGTCCACGCCAGCGCTGGCACATCCACTAATTTCGCTTTGGTGACTCTCATTCAAACTCCCTCAATTAGTTAATATCATATCAACTAATTGACTGTTTGGCTCTGGTCCGATCCTCGCCGTGGTTGTTCAGCTCGCGATCGGGTGACCGTGACGGCGGAGTTCCTCGATGAGTTCCTGTGTCTCCTCGTCGGGCTCGTAGTCTTCGTTGAAGCCATCAAGGTACGTGTGGAGCTTTGACACGAGCTCCTCGACACCAGCACTGTTGCCCGCTGCGTGCTCTGCGAGGATGGCGTCCCGCCACATTTGCTCGTTGGCCGGATCCACAATCCTGCCAACAGATCCTGCCAGTCGTGCGTTGGCCGTATCTCCGGTTGTCAGGGACCTTCTGGCCAGTTCATGAGCCGCATCGCAAATGCCCGAAAGCATGCCATCAATCACGTGCTCTGACCACGTATAGAGCTGGTCTTTGACGCCACTGAACGGTCGGCCGCGGACCAAGCGGAGGGCTGCCACAAGGCGCGGCGTGCTGGTCCTGGCCAGATCCTCGCCGATGAGATCCAAGAAGACGTGCCAGTCCGTTGTGACATCCGGGTGGAGCTTATAGCCGTCGGCTGGCCCGACGTGCGGGAAGTACATTTCGCCGTCGGTGGCACGCTGGCCCAAGTAGTTCCTTGTCAGATTGGAGAGCTTGTTCCGGTTCGAAGAAGCCGTCTTCCCGTTCGGATCAGCCGTCGGCCAAAATGCCTCATGGTAGGTCTCCATCGAAGCCCCTGGGTTCAAGGCCAGGAATGCTGCCAGCGCGGTGCAGCGTGCCACAGCGGCCGCGGACACGGATCCGGATCCCGGCGTCCGGGGAGCTTCACCTTGGGGGTTGATGATCGAAACCGTGCCCAATACCGCAATGATCGGCGCTCCGTCACCCTCAACTGTCGGGTCAATCTGATCGATAAGAGCCACCAGCTCCGACGGGACCGGCTCCTCCTGAACCTCGGGGACGGGTTCAGGCACAGGAGCATCTTCAGGGGGCAGGGCGTAGAGTTTGCGCTCCTCCTGCGCGGCTTCGGCTGCTGCCACGGGTACATCTTCAACGGCAATATCGTCCTGGGTGCTGCTGGCAGCCCACTCCGGGCCCGGCTGGCAGTCCTGGGAAGCGACGGAGAGCAAAGACATGATCTTCTTGCCCTCTTCGTCGGTAATCAGCTGCGGGACCATCTCCAGCCCAAGGGGTTCCAGCGTCGCTGAACCCTTGGAGCCGATACGGATCTCCCAATCCCCTGTCACCTTTCCGGCACTCACCGCGGCAATACCGATTCGTGGGATTGCGGTGACCAGCTCTTCGAGCTCAGTCCGCTGCGACGCTGACGGTTGCTGGCCCAGGATGACAATCTCAGGCATCCAACCTTCTGCATCCCGACCCAAGGTCCGGGCCTCTTCGACCCCGCTGACACCCAGGCGCGCGAACGCCTCCTTCGTGGCCTTGGCCTTCCCGCGAAGCAACACCAAAAGGGCATCCATGTCATCGACATGGCGCACTTTGCCCGTAGAGAGCGCAGCCGGCAGCTCATCGGAGACACCCACCATAGTGACCTGCAACTGCTCACCCCACTTCGAGGTGGCAAGCTCCACGGCGAGCGCGGTCAGAGCGTTGGAGACAAGTTCCTCTTCACCTGCGATTCCGAGGGCTCCAACGTATTCCAGGTCAATCAACAAATGAGCGTCCTTGGCGTCCTGCCCGATCGTGACGAGGGCGGGGTAGGGTGCTGTCGGTTCGCGGTCCAGATCGCCGATGGTCGCCGGTTCAATCGTCCAGACGGTATTGCTGTCATCGACGGCAACGAACGGGGTGGGGAGCTGCGCCGGAGCTGCCAGGTAGATCGCGATTTCGTCGGCAGCGACTCTGACGCAGAACATCTGAGGCAGAGCAATGGAATTATCCTGACCCCACACAGCGAGGAACTTCAGTGCCCGATCCAGATCGTCGATGGTTTTGGGCTCCTCAACGGCGCGCAGTTGAAGCTCAAGGTTCTCGTCTTCACGTGAAGGTACAGCCACGCGCTCGCCGGCACGGCGCCGCCGTCGCTGTGCGATTCTGCGAAGTCCCAGGACGGACAGGAGTCCGGAGGCCAGGAGCGCGCCGATCCCGCCAATGGTTCGAACCGGGAATTCGGCCTCAGCTGAAGAATCCGCAGGTGTCTCTTCGACTGTTTCTGCCTCATCTACTGCAACAGGGCCGCTGGACAACGACGCCCCCGGGATGGGTGACGCCGCAGCGGGGACTGGCTCCACGGCAGGCGCTGGGGCCTCCACGCTCGGGACTGTCGGCGCAGAGGTCCCTACGGCCGGCGCGGGAGCCGTAGGGGCCTCCACGGCAGGGGCAGGAGCTGCCACGGGAGGCGGAACTTCAGCTGCAACCGCCGGGGGTGTGGCCGCTTGCGCGACGGAGGCCGGCGCAACAACCGCAGCAGCGGGAACGGTCAACACCCATCCCGGAAGTACGACGTCGGGGTCCGTCAAAGACCCGCCACCAGGCTGAGCCACGCCCAGCGATGCCTTGAAAATCTGCTCAAAGGCCCCAGCGTCTCCGTAGTAGTGCTCCGCAATCGACGACAGGGATTCACCTTCAGCAACAACGTGCGTCGTGGCCCGCTTCTCAATGACCTGTGCGCTCGCTGGGAGGTTGAGGACCCAGCCGGGTTCTATCCAGTGCCCGTCTGAGAGTGCCCCGCCGTCGGCTTGGGCTACGCCGTAGTTGAGCTCGGCGATTTCGCCGTAGCGGGCGCCGTCACCTAGATAGGTTTCTGCCAGCAACCAGAGCGACTCCCCCGCCACAACGGTGTGTTTTGGAAGTGCATTGGTCTGCTCGGGTGCTTGGTTGAGGGCCGGGGCTTTGTTTTGTGTGTTGGCTTCGACGCTCACGGGGGCGGAGATCTGGGTTTCCGATGGTTCCGGGGCAGTTGCCTGGGCTTTGGGCGCAGAGATGAGCGAGCCTGCGGTGAACATGAGAAGGACGGCGCCGATCAAGGCACCTGCCAGTGCTTGTTGTGCACCCAGGCCTTTGATCCTTGGCGCCCGGATCCCGCCGACGGCCGATGGGACTTCGACGATCACTGAGGCGGCGAATGTCAGCCACGCTATCCAGGCGACGATTGGCAGGAAGCTTCCGAAGAGGAAGCGGCCGCCGTAGTCGGGCGTCGTGAGCAGGTCTTGGAGGGTCTCCCCTGATGGCAGAGGATTCCCGACAATCAGAACCAGTACCGCTGGGATGCCGATGACCAGCACCAGCAGCAGTACCAGGGAAGCCAGTCCCTTGACGATTTTCACAATGATCCCTTTCGTGGGACATGGTTTCTACACTTACGGCACGTAGGTGCCGTTCCCGGATGCTTTACCATTCGGGGCATCAGGACATCATCCATTCCTTGACGAGATCAGCCGCCAGCGCAGCGATTGCTCCGGCTGACATATAGGGGCCCAACGGGATGAGCCTGCGGGATTTTTGGACTACGAGCGCGTGTGGAAGAGCCAACACCAGGCCAAGTAGGCCGCCCCACAGCACAGTCGTCCAGCTGTTGAAGCCCAGGGCAAGTCCGAGGATCGCGGCGAGCTTGACGTCACCCAATCCGAGGCCCCCCGCGATGGCGGCCACCAGGTACGTGATGCCCAGTGCTGCCGAGGCCAGCAATGCCTGCCCGGCGAGCGCCCAGTCACCGGTTAGCAGCGTGCAGGTGGTGACGCCGGCAACGACGGCGGCCGCCATGGGAATGGTCACGGCGTCCGGGATCCTGTGGGATCGGGCGTCGACCCACCCTACCCAGACACCAAAGACCAGCACTGCGACCAGGACAGCTGCCCGCGCTGCTGAAGGAACGTCGGCTCCTGTGGAGCTGGCGATGAGGATGTATCCGGCCATTCCTATGGCTGCTGCGATGGCGAGGGGGAAGGGGTTGAATCCGTCGCTGGCGCGCATCCGTGAGGTTTCCTGGTCCAGGCGTTTGGAGATGGCATTTTTCATGCTGGCCTCTAGTGCCCGTGCCTGTTGATGTAGTCGGCCATGCCGGGGACGGTGAAGGCCAGGTATCCGCGGCGGGGTGTGTACACGAGCCCGCTTTGGATGAGGGATTGTCTCGGGGCGGAAATCGCTGTTTGGGCTCTGCCGAGGCGGGCGGCGATTTCGCTGACAAGGGAGGGGGCGTCGTTGTCCTGGGCCATGGCTTTCATGAATTCCTGTTGGGCGCTTGTTGCTCGTTCCCACCGGGATTTGTAGAGGCCGGCGTCGACTTCGTCGCGTGCCCGTCCGATTCCGATACGGGCGTCGTCGATATCGATCGTTCGGGATGCTGCGACGTCCCAGATATGTTTGCCACAGGCTTGCACGAAGTAGGGGTATCCGCCGGAGGTGTCCAGGACCATGTCCAAGGCCCCGGAGGACCAGGTCACGCGCTCTCGTTGGGAGGGTGCGACGAGGGCTTCTTTAGTGTCCTCTGGGCTCAGTACGTCCAGCGTCCGGTAGAGGTACATCCGTTCTGCGTAGCTGGAGGCTTTGGCCAGGACTGCTGGTAGTGAGGGTAGCCCTGTGCCGAGGAACATCAGCGGCACGGGCCGGAGGTCTTGACCCAACTGGTGGAGGGCGACGTTCATTGCCTCCAGGTCGGCGATGGGCGCTTCCTGCAGTTCGTCAATTGCCAACAGCACACCGAACCCGGCGGCTCGGGCGGCTAGGCCCAGTGATTCAAGCATTTCAGCCAGATCCGTTGAGAGCTGTCCGCTATCGGCCTTACCGGCCGCCGGCTGGACATCGAAACCGAATCCATAGGCGCCGTTGGGGTCGATCTTTATCTGAAAGGACCGGAAAACCGCGAAGGTTCCCTTGAATGCTTTCCTGACCTTCTCTGACGCTGTCGCCGCTTTCCGAAGCGCGACATAGATTTCCTTGGCCAGTTGCACGGCCAGTGGCTGGCTGCTGGAGGCTTCGAGTTTGATGACGATCCATCCGGCGTCGATGGCGTCTCTGCCGCATTGGTTCAACAACACGGTCTTGCCGACGCCCCTGAGCCCGGAAATGATCCAGGGCCTTTCGCCTTCTCCGGAAGTGGCCACGGAACCAAGAAGGGCTGTGTAGTCTGCGAGCACGTTCGATCGGCCGGTTAGCTCCGGGGGCACCCGACCAGCTCCGGGCCGGAAGGGATTAGGGGCGTTCAAGATCATGAATCCCACACTATCGGCTTTTATCTAAATTTCAAGATAAACGTGGATAGTGTGGGATTTTATAGCGGTTTGGACTCTAACCCGCTACCTTTGCGGCTTTCTTCCGCCAGATCTCTAGGATGTCGGGGTTGAGCCTGGTGGTGAAGCGTTTCTTTTTGCCTGCGTTGATTTCAGTGGCCAAATTCAGTAACTCCCGGGCTGCCTCGCCTCTCCAGTTGCGGGCCAATGCTCCGGCAAGCAGATCGTTGGGGTCGAACTGGTGGCCAGCTGCCTTTAGCTTGGTCAGACCTTCGGTCACGGTGGAGTGGTCGCTGCTGTGCGATAGGCCGGTGCTGGAGTTAATGCTGTTCGTGAAATGATCCATGGCAGCCGCGACGACGGGGTCAGCGATAGCTGGTTCTTTGGCCTCAATAACCGGGCCGCCGAGGTGCTCAGGCTTGAATGCCGTGATCCACGGCTGAGCCCCGACCATCCCTTCAGTTCCATAGTGCCGGTCGTGATGGGCGGGTCCTGTGATGCCGAATGCCAGGACGGCCGAGGGCATCCGCTTCCTCTCGACCTGCCACAAGTGCGCCGGTTGGGGCCGGTACAGGAACACGGGCCCGGATGGGAGGGAATCGAGTTTTCCGCGGGAGTCCGTGTAGATCTTTGCCCCTGCCTTGGCCAAGGCAGCGAGCATGGGCGCGTCCTCCAGATCGTCACGACGGCCCGCTTGGATCCCGACTCCGCGCGGGTCCCCGTCTGCGTGGCTCAGGCACCAGGTGATGGCCGACGTCAGGTCCTTATCGTGGTCCTCATAGAGGTGGTCGTGGGGAAGCGCCACATAAGCGCGGGGAACGGCTGTCCGGTCATCCTCAAACATCATGTCCAGATACTCTCACCGACGGCTGACAATTATGACTCCTCATCCCGTCGACGAGCCTCGTCCAAGTCTTCCTCGTCGTCTTCAGGGGTTCTCATCAGTCGTTCCACGAACAGTCCCGCGCCCACTACGCCGCCGGTCCACTGAATCGCATTCACTGCCGCCGCCTGATGATCCGCCAGCGTTACTTCCTGGCCCGGCTTGGCATCAGCGGTCCCATATATCAAGAACCCGTACAGCACGAAGTAGATCGCCAATACCACCATCCCGCGCCTCAGCAGCCTTTCCCGCGGACCTGGTCCATGAATGACGATCTCGCGGGTCGCAGCCTCGTACGCCGCCAATGACGCCTCGCTGGTAAGGAAAAACGCCTCCAGCTCCTCGACAAGCTCTTCATCAACCTCAACATCCGCCAGCGCGGCCACGCGATCCTCATCGCTGAGGAGTTCCGTTGCCTCCAGCACAATGCCCAAAGCACGATCTTCACTAAGGCGAACCCCCTGCGAATCAGACCGTGTGAAGCCATAGAGACCTGCCGCGGCGCTCGCCTTGGGGCCGAGGGCGCCTGTTAGACCGCCAGGCATGCTGATGCCCGTTGAAAAAACGGCGTGTTCAGCAACGCCTCTGAGTATGGCCGGATCCGCCGCCAGGAGATCACGCCATACAGTGACCCCGCCCAGATTGCCCAGATCGAGTGGACGGCTAAGCCCTTTGATTGCCTCTTGGAGGCGAGCCTGGGTTCTAACGTAGGCGAGAGATTCTCCGTACGCTTTAAGTGCGTTATTGAGCGCCGGAGACTGTCCTAGCCCGCTGAGGTGGGTGCCGACGATGTCTTGAATTTTCGGCCCCGAAAGTGTCGGCAGCTCGAGTTTCGGCATCGCCACCTTGGCGTACATGTTGGTTATGTTCGCCATGTCCTTCTGCCACTGAGGATTCAGTGTCGAGTCGATCCTCTTCCAAAGGTCCTCGAACTTTGCGAGCGCGTCGTACGTCATTGCAAAACCGTACAGCTAAGCACGCTCGTGTTTCTGGCTCCGTGCAGCTGTCCTTGTAACGGGATCAATGATGACTAGGTCGTTAGGTTCCAGATCAGCGTGGTTCGGTCACGTTGCCGTCAAGAAGGGAGGTGTTTGCCAAATAGGATTATTGGCATGGATGCCTCTGTTGCTCAGACCGTTTCCGAGAGCGATGAAACGGAGGGGCTGGAGCATGTAGCTGAATCTCCCGCCGAGGAAGCGGAGTCTCCGTCAACAGAAGATACCTCTACCAACTTGCTTCTGTTATCGGCTGGGTATGACGAGGTGCAGCACGGCGCTTACGTCCGCCATTTGAAGAATGCCCTTGAGGGCGAGGATTCGGGACGGATCCGCAACATTGCCTTAACCGGTGGTTACGGCAGTGGGAAGAGCAGCATCTTGGAGGCCCTGGACGCCGGTGATTCCGAGCGGAAACTGTGGAAGAAACAGAAGCCGAAGAGCAGGATCCTCAGCCTCGCGCTATCTACATTGGGCGACGAGTCTTTAGCCGGGGATGCCCCACCTGTTTCTAAGACCAACCGGATCCAAAAGGAACTGGTGAAGCAGCTCCTCTATCGTGAGGAGAAAGTTCCCGGTTCCAGGTACCGGCGCCTTGGGTCCTTCCAGTGGCGGCGGGAGCTTGTTGCAGCATTGATGGGCTCGGCAGTCTTGGTCGTTCTGGGATACATCACGCGGTTCACTGATAGATGGATCAACTTCGCCGGCACCTTCCCTTCCGGCCGGCTGGGCATGCACCTGGCACTTTTTGTGTTCGTCGCGTTGGTGTTCTTCGGGGTGAGACGGGTTTTCCATAACCGTCTCTGGATCGATAAGTTCGTCGCGGGCCCGGCAACCATTTCTCTTTCGAACGCATCCGGCAGTTACTTCGATGAGTACTTGGATGAGATCGTCTACTTTTTTGAAGCCACGAAGTACGACGTCGTGATCTTTGAAGACATTGACCGGTTCGAGGATCCGCACATTTTCCAGACCCTTCGGGAACTGAACACCATTCTTAACAACTCGACGCAGCTCGGTCGGAACATCCGCTTCGTTTACGCCATCAAGGACAGCATCTTCGAGCAGCTCGGCACCGAGGGTGCTGGGTCTTCAAACGTTAAGGGGCCAGTCCAGAGCTTTGACGCCGCCAAAGCAGAAACCGAGCGGGCTAATCGGACGAAGTTCTTCGACGTCGTCATACCGGTGGTCCCTTTCATCACGCACCGCAGTTCCCGCGATCACTTGACCGCCATGCTCGCAAAGTCCGGCTTCGAGATCTCCCGGGACCTGATCAACTTGGTTGCGCGGCACATCGTGGACATGCGTCTGCTCAAGAACATCCATAACGAGTTTGCAGTCTTCCGGGAGCAGTTGCTGCTACCCGCAGACCGGTTGGAGGGGTTGAACGCTGATTCCCTGTTCGCCATGGTCGTTTATAAGAACATCCATCTGTCCGATTTTGAGCGGATCAAGGCTGGAACCAGCCAACTGGATGAACTGTATGCTGCCAGCCGGGCGTTGGTAGAGGAGAACGTGACCAATCTGGACGAGGAAGCCGAAGATATTCGGGCGAAGCGCTCTCGCCGAGATGCCGCGGTGTCGATGGCAGAATCTCTGGGCGAGGCCTTGGAGCGGTATTTTGAGCGGGTTTTCCGGCATCAGAACCAGAACATAAGCGAACCGTACGACATGGTCACATCCGTGTCGTGGAAGTCGACTCCTGTTCCTATCGCTGAAGTCCATACCCCCGGTTTCTGGCGGAACTACACCGAAACAGGCGAAACCCTCACAGTCACGGCTCTGGGTAGGTATAAGGCCTTTTTCACCTTCGAGGACGTAGGCGAGGAGTTGGGTGAGGACCTGTCTCCGGCTCAGTGGGAACTGCACAACCGCTACAGGCTGGATATGCGCCTCAAGGCCATCGAGGTTACCCGCAACGTGCTGATGAGTGCTGATATGGCCAAACTCATCCAGCACCCCGACCTTAAGCTTGACCGGCACAACAGGAGGTGGGATTTCAACGACATTTGCAAAGAGCTCCTGGGGTCACGTTTGGCAGTGGACCTGGTCGCCCAGGGATATATCGACAGGAATTTTGCCCTCTACACTTCACACTTCCAGGGAGTTCATATCAGCCTGCAGGCAATGAACTTCATCATCCATCATGTACACCCCAACACCATGGGAAACTTCTACGATCTTTCGAAGCCGGAAGACATCGACGCTGTCCTCAACGACCCCGACACCAACCTGCGCGAACGAAGTATGTACAACTTGGGCATCGTGGACTATCTCCTAGAAAAGGACGATCCCCGATGCGACCCCATTGTTCGCAATCTCGCCGCGGCATCTGGCCAGGACGAGCTGAAATTCCTGCAGGTTTACCTGAGAGGCGGAAAACATCCGGCCGCCCTCTACCGAAAAATGGCCTCCAGCGCACCCAACATCTTCCAACGGATACTCAAACTGCATGTGGAGAACGACGTGAAAGCGACGTTGGTCAACGCGGCACTGTCGGGGGCCGAGGAGAACATCGACTACAAGCTTGATGGACTCCTGCCCTACATAAAGGGAAACTACACCTCGATGAGCATCTTCACGGCCCACGACGAATCCACTGAAACGGCCGGCGCGCTGGTGAAGATCATGGTCTCCCTTGGAATCTTGTTCCCCACCATCGCGACCCTGAACCAGTTCTTCAAGCAGCTCGCTGCAGAACACAGCCTCTACGAGATAACACAAACCAACCTGCGAGTTGCACTGGATGGACAGACGAATCTGGCACTGAATGCCATCAAAGACAGCGACGTCACGGTCTACAACCACGCCCTCAATAACGCCCCCAAGTACGCAGAACTCATAGCCAACGCCACCCCACCTGCACACACGATCAGCTCCCCGGACCGGTTCGTTGAAATCCTCGAGGAAGCCCTCGCGCTGGATGTCACATCGGCCGAAGCCCTGATTCCTGATGCCTCACCGGACTGCGGGATCGTCAACCTACAAGATGTGAGCAGCGACCTGTGGCCCGCACTGGCGAAACATAACCGGCTCCTGCCAACTTTCAGCAACCTTGAAAACTACCTCCACACTCTCGGCAGCGTCGATGACGCACTGGCAGTCCTCCTCAACGCCACGGATAAAATCCAGGACTACGAGGACGAATCGGAAGACAACAAGCAGGCGCTCGCCGTCACCATCCTCAACGCTGATGAAACCCTCCTAAAGCCAGAAGTCAAGAGTCGCCTGGTCCGAGGCCTTGAGCTCGAAGAATATATCTCCATCGCACTTGTCCAGGTTGCCGAGGGCCAACTTCTTGGTGTCTTGATACGGGACGGGATCGTTGTTGACGAGGTCGCATCGTTTGACTCCGCGGTAGGTCTTGCCTGGGACACGCGAGAGTTCGCAATCCGTCACTCAAGAAACTTCCACAAGTACATGAGTCCCGCGCACTTACCTGCAAAGGACCTTGGACCTCTAATGACGAGCGAGGCAGTGCCTGAGGACGTGAAAGCGGCGGTGATACGACGCCTACCCGAATTTGCTCCGGGGGCAAGCCGATCCGGCCTCACGGAGGTAGCAAGCTACGCACACAGCAAGCAGATAGAACTCGACGAAGCGTCACTCCGGATCCTTGCAGCCGGGAAAGCTGACCCGATGACATTCATCGACGTTCTGGAACCCGCTCTGACGACCCTAAGCACTGCCGTGGTGACGGAATTCCTGGAACTCATGGGCGCCCCCTACAAGAAACTGACCGAATTCGGAGGCACCGTTAAACTCCCCCGAACCGCGTCCCATCGAGCCCTCGCGTCCTTTGTCGAGAAGTTCGGGCATGCCAGCTCGGACAACTGGGCCAAGACTGACGGCAAGCGAGACTTCCATGTCTACATGAAGAAGCGGCCCCCGAAAGCTTAGGACCTCCCTAAAGGAGACAAGGACCTTTCCGGGGCTGTCGTGGGCAGATCCTCAATCAACCCCTGAATGCCCCTGTTGCCTGGCAACGGCGCCGGCTGTTGACGGCACGGATGGGTGATGGCTTTCGGTTGCTGGTTTTTGTCTGGCGAGTAGGAGGAGGGTTGTGCCGGTCAGGAAGCCCAGGATCACTGCGAGGTTGGTGAACGTTTCGCTCTGCGGCCATAGTGTTCCGCCGGCGACGAAGAAGTCGTAGGTGAAGTGGGCGAGGACAAGGGGCCAGACGGAGAGACCGTATCGGAAGATCAGGAGTTGGCCAGTGGCCCATACGGCCACGGTGAGGGCCCCCGCCCAGCCTTGGTATGTGTGCATTGCTACGCGGACGATGATGAATGCAGTGGCCAGAGCCGTTGCCATCCAGAGAGCGTTACGGCTTGAGAAGGTGCGACTGATGAATGGTCGGTCGCTACTGCGAGCGAACGACGCGCCTAGCAGAACGAAGCCGAAGGGCAGGGCCAGGAAGATCACTTCCTCGAAGATGCCGGCGTCAGCTGACTGCAGGAATCTTGTCCACACTGGCTGTTCTGCCCAGGAGGCGGCGATATTGGATGGTTGTCCTCTACCGAGCAATTTCTCAATGAGATCATCGACGACGGTGACGCTGACCAGAATGGTGCTGAAGGAGAGCAATGTGCAGGCCAGGAAGACCGTCCAAGGCCGCCGGCGTTGAGGAAGGTGCAACCCGAACGTCTTTCCGCAGCCACCTGCCAGGAGCAGCACGACAATGATCAAAGTCAGGACCAGGGTCGCAACAGCGGTGGGCAAGGGATTCTCTGTACTGGCTGTGATGGGCGCATCAAGCGCTGGAGGATCAGCGGTGGCTAGGTACTCGAAGCTGAAGGCTGACAGAACACCTACCCCGATGGTCAGGCCGACTCCTTTGCTGGCCTGACGTGCAGCGGTGACAAAAGTACTTCTGATTGAGGTGGTTCCGGGTGTGTGGGACATTCTGCTTCTTCTGATCGTGGCATAGCTTCTCGCCGCGGCCCGGGTGATGGAGTTGATTTCACCTGGGTACTGCACTGGGGCGCTTCACTTGAGTGGCGGTAGGACGTCGATTTTCGCGATGTCTTCGAGCCGAACAAAGAGCCGATGTTGGCCCTTACGCAGTCTGCCTTCAACGATGAGATGCCAGCCGGTGAGCTGGGTCGGGTCGGTCAGGTCCGTGAAGTATCCAAGCCATTCGCTTGCGACGGCCGCCGGCAGCAGGACGGTCATGAGCTCTGCACTGGGCTGTCCTGGGTTCAGGAAGAGGGTCCCGTCCCCTGTAAGGGTGGGGCGTGCAATGACTCCCCAGAACGCCATGAGGGGCGCCTCGCCGGTGGCCCGTGGTGCTGCGTGTTGTTCGGTTGCGTCCTCGAACCGGCAGAAGTAGTCCGTAGCCAGGACGTCCCGTCCCCGGTCCGGGACTGTGATTCTGAAGTTCGGGGCCGGGTAGTTCTCGCTGTTGCGCAGTTTTTTCAGTTGGGTGGCAAGGCCGGATGTGCGCTGGCGGTTGGTGGGGTTGGAGCTTTCCATAACGTAGGCCTGACGGGCTCTTCCCGTCGGGCCGGTGCCTCCGCCCTCGTCTTCGATGACACCGGTCACTGACATTTTTCTGGGGCGGTCGTAGCGGATGGTTAGGTCCGAGCCGTCGTTGTAGACGGCGTCGACCTCAGCGGCATCTTCGGGCTCGTCGGTTTCGGTTTGGATGGTGCGCGTGCGGAAGTCGCATTCGGGTGTGTGGTGCCGAGATCCGAACGCTGGGGACCCGTTGTTCCGTGCTGGGCTGCGGAAGTACGCAATGGCCTGGCAGCCGTTACCGATGCACACCCAGGCTTTATTGCGCTCGGTCCTTTTGGCGAACCATCCATCGTCGTGGAGGACCTTCTGCGCCCAGAAATCGGCCGCGTCCCATTCCTGCCCATCGATCAGGCTCTTTGCAATCTCCATGACTTCACCCCCAGTTCGTCCGTCCAGAAACCCTGTGGCCACAGAACATAGGGTCAGGCATGCGCGCCCTACCCCGCCAGCAGGGACAGCGAAGCCGCTGCCACTGCACCAGCGCCCATAAGGCCCAATCCAAGCTCTCGCCGAACTCCGGGAGAGGTGAGAAGTCGCCAGCCACCTATGATTGACAGCGCGGACGCGGCACACACCAGAAAAATCAGTAAAGTCTTCATCGTTTTCTCCCCCAATGGGACACATACCCGTTGATGTCAGACCTCAATAGTGAGTCCCGGGTCATAGTTCAGCGCTTCACGTTGACGGCCTGCAGCTCGCCGATCCTTGCCTGGGTCTGGCCTTGAGTCGTGGTGGCAACCGCACCACTCGCGCCGCCCGTAGCAGTCCAAGAAACTTCCCAATTGGACGTCGCAGTAATCGTGTACGGCTGGGCACCGTTAGAGGGCGACATCATCCCGTACCGGTACCCGCAGGTAGGGCTGTCAGTATTCCCATTTCCCTCGAGGTAAACGGTCCCCGGGTTCGTGCAAACAACGGTCTGCCCATCCCCCATCGAATACGCAACGTTGGCCACCCGGGCAGTCGCTGTCACCGTCACTCCGCCAAGCGTTGCTGTCTTCTCGTAAGGACCCCAAGCAAGGGCGTCACCCTGATTCTTGACCCACAACCACACGGGCAGACCTACTGCGCCCTTGCCTGATTCCTCAGTGGTCGAACCGATCTCAACACCCTTCAGCTGGAATGTCTTGATTAGAGCGGCAGCCGCCTGTCCCGGGGTAAGCGTGTTCATCCCTGCCGGCGGAGTCGTCAACCACCGAGGAGCCGAAACCGAAGTGACACACGGCAACGCGCCCCCACCAGCAGGAGCGGCCTTACACGGCGGATCCACACACACATACCAAGCACCATCACCGGCTGTGCCACCGGCGGGCGGAGCATCCTGAGGATCCTGCAACTTCATGTAGCAACCACGATCAGGCTGATAAGCCCCACGCTCCGGATCACTACAAGGAATCTCATTCTCCTTGGTCTCCTCAGCACCTTGGCGGAAACACGACGTCGGCCCCGGAGTAAACCCCGTCACGGGGTCTGTGACCACCACAGCTCCCCCACCAGGCGTCCCCGACGTAGGAGGAGGCTTGACAGAGCAAGTCCCCAGATTGCACCGGACACCATCTGCAAAAGCTGCTGGCACCGAAACGAACGGAACGACTACTGCAATTAGTGCGACCGTCAATGCGGTCAAGACTTTCTTCAGCATGAGATGACTGCCCCCGTTGGCAAGATGTAGTTGCTGACCGTCCACTTGCTTACTGCCGGGTCGTAGGTCACTTCGATGTTTTCCGCTGCCCTCATCACGTCCCCCTTGTTGCCCGGTGTTCCATCAGCATTCAGAGGTTTACTGCCACTGATGTCGTTACATACCGTGAGCCCAACAAACCCGTTCTTGATCGTGGCACCCCCCGGAGGAGTCGCATCAGATGCGTAGGACTGAGTTACAGACACAGCCCGGCTTCCCCCCACACTCACACCCTTTGCTAGAACCTGAGCCGCTGCATCGTGGACATAAGTCCGTGCCGCCCCTGTTGAGACGGCATCGACTCTCTCCGGGTTCTTTCCACCGTCATTGAGAATCTGGTCCGTGACCGCCCAGTACTCCTTGGTGACAGCCGTCGCGGCGGCAATAGCTTCAGCAGAGTCCTTAGGAGCAGCCGCGGTTGCCGCTGCGCTCGCGGTAGGTGACGTGGATGTAGGTGTCTCGCTGCTTGTAACGGTCGCCGATGGAGTGGGCGAAGGTTGCGTGCAGCCGGTGAGGAGCAAGACGCCAACCGTAAGGGCTGCGAGGCCAATCGAAGGGGCGCTCAAACTCTTGGTTTGCATTTGGATCTGTTCCTCTCTCGTGGGTCGCTCAATAACGGCGCTGACCCGGTTCCTTTTCCTTTGACATCCTCCCCGAACTGAAAGTCGGGGATTCTCGGCTGCATCGCGGCCGATTGGTTGACGCTGCCAGCGTGAACCGCTGGACCTCTACGTCCTGACGCCCCGTGCCCCGGGGCCAGTGTTGCTAATCCGCGATCAAGGATGACTGCGGCTGCATTGAAGTCGGCATGCGCCTCGTGCCCACAGGCTATGCATTCAAAGACCGCTTGGCTCTCACGGTTCCCAGGTGCACAGTGCCCGCAAACGGCGCATGTTCGACTTGTGTTCTTCGGATCCACCCGGACCACGGCCCCGTCGGGCATCTTGTGTCCGAGTCGGTCTAAAAGCCGGCCCCAGCAGGAAGCCAGAATCGCCTTGTTGAGCGCGGCCTTCGCTCGTGCCCCGTTGGGAAGGAACGCGCCCGGGTTATCTGTGTCTAGGTCAGGCTTCGATTGCGGGCGCCTAACCATATTGCGGATCCGGAGGTCTTCAACGGCAACAAATTCATAGGCAAACGCGAGGGTTGTGGTTGTCTGCTCTACCCAATTTCCGCGGCGTTGCTCCAGACGAGTCCGCAGTACGCCCATCCTGTCGAGTGTCCGCCCACGACGGTTTGACCCCTTGTGTTGCCGGGCCAGCTGCTTCTGGAGGGCGAGGAACCTCAATTGCTCATTGTCCGTCAAGGCGGGCGCTTGGAGCATCTTTCCGTCCGAGGTGGCGAGTGTGTTCTTCACACCCCGGTCTATTCCGACGACAGCATTTGTTCGGGCTTCTATCTTCGCGGCAGGCGGCGTAGTGAAGGCGATGTGCCAGTGGCCGTAGCGAAGGGTGACCCGAGCACTGGTTGCGGCTTTGATGCAGTACCAGGGCCGGGACGCACGGAACCGGACCTTCCCGATCTTCGGGACGTTCACCACTCCCCACTTCCGGTTGAGCCGTTTCACAGCCAGGTCTCGGACGACGAATGACCCCTCGCGGTCGTTTCGACGCTTGAATGATGGATGCTTCGCCCGACCAGAGAAGAAGGCCTGGAATGCACGCTCCAAGTCTCGCAGTGCGGCCTGCTGCACACTGGAAGAACCGGCGCGAAGCCAGTCGAGTTCCCCGCGCAGCTCAGCGAGCTCCCGCATCTGCGTCAGCGTGGAAACTTTCGGTGGCGATAGCTCACCCCGCAGATGCTTGTCACGCCTCCACATCGAACGCTGCTCCAGCCCGATGTTGTAAACAAAACGATGATGGTGGCAGTGTTCGACCAAAACCGCCCTCTGGTCCGGGCATGGATAGAGGCGCTGCCGGATACTCATGAGGCCAACGCTAGTAGAAGGGTCCGACACTCTCGGAGCATCGTTCCCGGCGGTACAGGCGCGGCATCGGAGGGGACGACCGGGGTTTTGAAGTGCTTCTGCTGCATGACTGTTCACGGCCCGCTCAGTAACTGCGCCGACCCGGTCCCTTTTCCATGGAGGGTGCCGACGAAGAGTGATAGGAATTTTGGCTTGTATTCCTTTTGCGCGGTGACGGTAACTGTCTGGCCGCTGACCTCAACGGAACCAGATACGCCTGCAGCTGCCAGATACTTGTTCGCGGCGGCGATGGATTGGCCTGCTGAGATGTTGACCGCACCGCTGCTTGGGAGCTTGGCGTTTACGCCCCCGTTGGCTCCGGCTCGTGCGGCACCCTGAGCGATCGTTGTTGCTTGTTCCGCTGCTTGGAATTGCCCTGCACTGTCCACGACGAGGCCGACGACCAGGATCAAGACGGGGACCAGAAGTACAAACGCCACGGCGGCGTCACCCCTTTCCTTGGCCATCCGGAGTGTCTTCATGATTCGAGTAATCACGTGGTTTCTCATCTCTGCCGGAAGGCGTCCACGGGGGACGACGCAGCACTGGTTAGGGTTTTGGTACCGGGGATCCCGGGGATCCCGATGTCACTGAGATTGGCCTGGCATGTCACCGTGGCTTTCACGGTCCCTACTTCTCCCAGGGGCACACGAAGCCCGGAGGTATCAATGTCCACATTCAGGCTGGAGCAGTTCACTCCTTGCTGGGCCATAACTCTCAGAGCAGCTTCGGACGCGTTGGCCCGGGCCCCAGCCTCCGTGCGGGCCAGAGAAGCGTCACGGGCAGCAGCCGCTGCCGAGCTTTCCACAACATTCCCTGCCACGGATACCCTCCCCGCGAAGATCAAGAACCCAATTACCAAGACGATGGCGGGAGCGATGATCACGAAGGACACCGAGGAGCTCCCCTCCTCGGATCGTCTAAGCAATTCACGGATCATCGTCACCGGTTCACCCATCGTTCTGTTGGTCCGGACACTGTCTGTGTCACTGAGGGGCCACCCCACCCCGGAACAATGGTCGGGGCGCTTCCCGTGACGGTGACACTGACTTGGTTGGCTGTACGGCTGACCGATACGGAGGCCCCATTGAGAGAGCCGCCGTGGTTTGCAATGACTTGGCTCCCAGCAGCTTGTCCGCTACCAGCCGAGCCGTTGCTGACCCGTGCGTCGTTGTAGGCGGCGGCCGCCGCCGCGTGGGCGACGTTCTGGGCTTGGTACCACAGGGATCCCTGGATGATGCCGAAGAAGATCAAGAGCACAACCGGGATGATGAGAACGAATTCCACGGGCGCACTGCCGCGTTCTCTGCCTTCGGCCATGTGGTTTCTCATCTTCTTCAAGGGTTGGTTTCGTTCTACTGGAGTTGTGCAGTCTTTGACTGGACGAAAGCGGTGACGGCGGCAATGACGATAGCTGCGATGGCGATTACGCCGATCAGAATCAGCACCCACCCGGCCGCGCCATCGCCTGCTTCAGCCCGAAGGCGTAGGCGGCCGAAGCGTTCTGCTGCTTCTTCACGCAACCCGTTGATGAGGATTCGGGCCAGAAGGTAAATCTTGATTACGGTGTTCACTGTTGCTCCCTAAATTGTTGGTTGTTGAGTTCGTGTCCTTGGCCCTTCATCCGAAGGGGCCAGCGTTACATGATTTTGAGAATGAGCGGTGTCATAAGAACGCCGCCGAAGATGAGGGCCAGAACCGAAATCAGGATGGTGACCCTTTCGGAGGCCTTGTTTGCTCGTGTGTGTTCTTCGTTGAGCATTTTGACTCGCAGGCCTTGTCCTGAGGATCGGAGCGCCTCGTATACGGATGCTCCGTCGTCTCCAGAGAGGCGGACGATCTTTGCTGCCTCCCCCAGTTCCGGCACGGAGATGTCCTTGGATAGAGCAACCAATGCGTCCCACGGCTGAGTGTGGTCGTACCGGGACCGTGTCAGTTCCTGATTGATTCGAATGAAGGGCCAGGCTTTGCCGATGGCTGCAGCATTTTCCAAGGCAATGGCCGGCGGCTTACCGCTGCGGCGCTCGGCAGCGACGAGCTCCAGATAGACCGCTACGCACCGAACGAACTCCTTCCGGGCCGCAGCAGCCTTGTCTTTGAGGAAGATGTCCGGAAGGAACCAGGCCGTAGCCGCTGCAACGAGCCCGAATACGGCAGGGATCGCGAAGGGCAGAATACCTAGTATTTGGACGTAGAGTCCCATGAGGATCATCGAAGTGAACCCGCCCACGGCCCACAGAGCTTTGGTGTAGATGAACTTATGGACAGTCGTGCCCACAAGAGCCAAATCCATTTCGGGAATGCTAAACCCTGGAATGGCTGGCAGCCGCTGGATAACCCATGATGCGACGCGGGTTTCGAGGGTGCGACGTCCACCGTCAGTCGCAGCAGTGGTTGTTCCCAAACGGTCCAGGGCAGCACCCAACTTGGGGCGGGAAGGAAGGGCCTGGGCAACCACCAGAGATACGGCGAGGCCTATCAACGCACCGCCAACAAAGACAATCATCAGGACCTCCTTCCGGTATTCACAAGCATTCGCGGTATCGGCCGGGCGGCGACCACTTGCTTCATGGCCACGAGGATCAGCGCAATAATGCCGAGCCATCCGGCAAACATGATCTGGCCAATGGGGGATTTGTATGGTTCAGAGAACGCTGACATAAACGGGATGGCCAGCAGCAGCCCGATTGTCAGCCCGGTGACGACCCTGGCGTTCCATCGCGGCTTGGAGCGGTCCGACGTGACCTGTCGACGTACCCGGACTTCCTCAAAGACGGTTTGAGCCAAGTCATTGAGCGCGTTTACAAGCCCTTGTCCGCGCTGCTTGGCGGCGAGCATCAAATTCATGACCACCAAATCGCCCGTTGGATCGTTTAGGTCATCTGCGAAGGCCTGGAGGGCATCCATCGTCGGCCAGCGGCCCTCCAACCTGGCCACCAGTCTGGAGACATCTCGGTAGATCTCGGGTTTGGCGTTGGACAGGGACGAAGTCAGCGCCCGCTCTAGTGGAGTGCCGGTAACAATCAACCCGGACAAACTTCTCGTCCACGTTTCGATGGCCTCCAGCTTGTCGGTCTGGGTCTTTTCACCTTGATCCGAGAAAATCGCGGGCATACCCAGGATGGCCAACGGAATGGCGACGATGAAGATTACCCAGCCTGTAGCGAACCAGAACACAACGCCGGTGACAGCTCCCACCAACAGGAGGATGCGTGTCCTGCGGGAAACCCCTGTCCTCATTCTCTGGAGGCGAATCTGAAGCCGTCCTGGCGCCTTCGTTGCTGTGTTCTCCGGAGATGGAACCAAGGTCAGCAAGGCAGCAAAGATCCCGCCTAGTCCCAGGACTACGCCCAGTGCTGTGAGGATTGCCGGGGTCATTGCTGGCCTCCCCTGAACCTGGAGACATCAAGTCCTGCCCGGATGAGGTCCTGCAGCAATCTTTCGTTGGACGGCAGCCGGCGGAAATGTGCTTGCCGGTCCCCTGGGTCCAGACGGAAGACATCCTGTGTTGCAACGCCCCGCTCCCCTTCTGCCGGGAGCACTTCGCTGATGTGGGTCACGCGTCGCACGGAGTTTCCGTCTTGATCGACACCCTTGCCCATCTGGATCACAAAGTCGATGTGCCGGCCGAGCTGCTCCATCATGTAGGACTTACCGTAGCGCTCGATGCCGAGCCCTGCGAGGCGGTCAATGCAGTCATCTGGCCCATCCGCGTGGGTGGTGCTCATGGTTCCGGCGCCGGCCTGCATCGCGTGGATCATGGAGACGATTTCCGGACCGCGAACTTCACCCACCATGATGCGGCGGGAATTGAGTCGCAGGGCTTTCTCCATGCACTTTTCGAGGGTGTACTCCCCGGGGGAATGGCCGTAGGCGTCCCGCTCTCCACTACCGGGGCGGTATTGCAGCGCGAAGGGTGGCACGATGCGTCCGTGGAGCTGCTTCAGGTGAAGCTCTCGTTCTTTCTCGATGGTCACGATTTGTTCCATCGGTCCGATTTTTCCGGCCATGGCACGCATCAGGGTCGTCTTCCCGTCGCCACCTTCACCCGATATCACTACCGTCTTTTTTGCCTTCACGATCATTTCGCATAGGTGGGCCATGTCGTGGCTGAGCGTCCCGAATTCCACCAGCTGATCAAGGCTGATATTGATGTACCGGTGGATACGCAGAACCGCTGAGGGACGTTCCGCGATGGGCATCGCAACAGCCGCGAGGCGAACGTAGCCCAGCAAATCCATATCCAGGTCAGGCTGAGCTGAGGAGAATGGCCTCGCCTCATCGCCGTTGCGGTTGGCGAAGAACTGCAGGTCCTCCATCAATTGCTCGTCGGAGGATGCCACTGGCGCAACCTTGACCATTTCCCCGTCGCTGTACTCGACAAACACGAGGTCGTGGCCATGAATGTGGACGTTCTCTACTTTGGGGTCATCCAGCAGTTCTTGGTACCGGCCGAGTCGAAACATCTGGTCGAAGGTCGCCTTGATGACCTGTTGGTGGTAGCTGTCAGACCACACGCTGCGCTGGCCGTCAGAACGGAGCTGTTCAGCCACGTGTTCAGAGACAACGTCGATGACATGTTGCCGGCCCATCTCTTCGCGAGCTTCCTCGTTGAGTCCATGCCGGCCTTCAAGGGACTGCACGTGGCGGTCTGCAGCTTTGCGTCGGAATTCGGCTACAGCAAGCCAGAAGGACTCATCCCCGATGGAGGGTTGACCAACGTCGCGGATTTCATCTTCAAAGGCTGGGACTCGTCGATTTACCTCTTCCGCGGGAATGTCTGACGTCGGGTTGGGTGGGCTCACCCGAGTACGACCTGCCCTACCCAGGTGGGCTCTGGCTGCGGCGGGAATTTGAAACGGCGTAGCAGGTGCGTCGGGCTGGGTCGTTGAGTTGGACTGGAAGAAGGGAATTGCCGCAGGGTCAAAGCTGTGGGTGTCGTCGAAGTTGTTCACGGACGTGCCTCCTCGTGTTGGGAAGGACGGCTTCCCAAACGCTGTCCCCGGTCCCGGATCTGCGTATCCCCGGCAGCCGCGAGTGCGACGAGGCCGGAGAGCAGGTCCGAGCGCTTGAAGGATCTGGGTTTGGGAGCTCCTTGGGAGAATACGGCGGCGGTTGTTGGGTCCCATCCGAGTTTGCCGACGGCGGGGGTTTTCAGGTTTTTCTCGATGTCACCGACGCCGTAGTTACCGACGACGGTTTTCCTCAGGACCAGGCCTAGGTAGTCTTCGTGTCCGACCCGGGTGAGTATCGCGCGTATTGAGGCCAACGGATCCACCAGGGCTGCAATGTCCGGCAGGACCGGGCATGCCTGCACGAGGACCGCGTCTGCCATTTGCAGGAGCGGTGTACGAGCGTCTTCAGGGGTGTATCGTCCGGCGTCGATGATGACGTCGACACCGCTGTCGGATTGTTGGGACAGCAGTACAGCCAAGTCAGACCACAGTCCCACCATGTTTCGGGCCGCCGCTGAGTTCGAGATTGCGGAGAGCAAGTACTTTCCGGACGCTGGGTCTGCCCGGTTGGGATCTGCGGCGAGAGGGACTAGCTGGTCCCACATCGCCTCGTTGGTGAGTCCGGCGTGTTGAATCTGGACGGCTAGCGGCAGTAGTCCGCGGCTGTTGTCCAGTGCGCCCTGCATGTAGCCGGGAATTATGCTGCTGGGCTTTGTTGTGTCGGCTTCGACAAGGATGACCGGTCGGGGCCAGACTTCTGCAAGACCCAGCGCAGTAGTCGTTACTCCTGGTGATCCGGTAACGCTACATAGGAAGATCGCTGCCATTATTTACTTCCCCGACTCGCTGTTTTGCAGGGGGTCCAGGATGAGGCCCGCATTGCCCGAAGCTGACCAGGCAACGACCTCGGCCGCAGCATCAGTGGGGACGACGACATCGACGATGATCAAACCTTTGACATCGTCAGCTCGTGTGGAGTCCACAATTCCGGCCACGGGCGTTGCCTTGGTGTCGATCTGGCCGCCCTGTGTGGGGGTCCTGATGATTCGTACATGATCGCCTGTTTGGAGCTGGCGTGAGGGGACCTGGGCAGTGGTCAGGCCTACACCGACAACGGAAGTGCCGTCCCTTATCCCGAGGTTGGGACCGACGTTGTTTTTGGTGATGAGGGAGCCTTTCGGCAGGTCCACCGTTGCTTGCTGACCGACCACGGATCCAGATTGCTCGATTGGCACTGCGCCGTTGCCTGCATCAGATGCGATGTTGATGCTGGTCAAGTTTGCGGCGGTGATCTCCTGGCCTCTGACCAGACCGTCTTTAGCAACGAGCACTGCCACTTGGTTGTTGGCCGATAGTCCGAAATATGTCACGAGGCCACCGACCAAAGCCAAGGCGATGCAAAGAGCCACAAGTGCTGGCCTCTTTCGTGCCAGCTTTGAGGGCGCGGAAAAAGCCGGGGGCTCCGGCGGCGCCGATTCGGTGCTGCTTGCCCTGCGGCTTGATCGGGTCTTAACGGTGCTCACCGGAGCGCCTCCTTGTGGCTTTGTGTGCCCATAGCTAGTCGATGGGGTAATCTGAACATATCGCAACTCAACAAGTCAAATGATGAGTTAGCGTGTTTAGTGTTTCGATGCGGCATGATTGAGGGCGTGGTTAAAGTGGTCGACGCGGGTCTAAGCGAGCAACTGGTAGAGGTTGCCGCCGTCTTCGGCACAACGACGCGCCTGGGGATCCTGGGATATCTCCGCAAGAACGGGCCGGCGCAGACGGGAACAATCGCCAAGGACCTCAACGTTTCCCGGACCACTGTTGCTGCAGCATTGGTTGCACTAGAAGAACTGGGTGTGATCATTGGCGACTCCCCCATGGACCAGCGCCACGGAAAACGAGTCATGTACAGTGCAGATGCTGCGCGAATTGACGCCCTGCTTAAAGCGCTCAGAAGCGCACTGGATGTCACCTAACCCCCAACTTTCCCCAATGTTCCATTGTCCTACGAGCGGCAAGCCGAATCCTCTGGCGGAACTCCATGGGGTTCGGGCGGATGCGGGCTTACCCGTTCCTCTAGACACCTGACGTTGATTAGTGGCACAGAAGTGCACAACCTGTCGACAAAGCCAGGATTTACCTCTCTGAATCACCATATTCCGTTTCCCCTGAAGTTCGTTGATTGGGCCGATCAACAGAGGTAGGTGGGAAGGTGCCATATTTTGCAACAAGCATTAGATAAGGCGTGAAGCCATGCGGTACGTCATACGTGAAGCTCTGTAGGAACACACGCGTCAAAACCCATGTTTAGCCCCGCGTGTAGCACCGTTGACACGAACGCAGTACAAACAACGTTTGGTACTACTGCAGTAATAACAACATGAACAACATTCCAAAACGCATGTAGACATACTTTCCCGACCGCAAGACGCGCCGCGTTGGTCACCACGTGGACTACAGCCGTCAGACACGCTTTAGACAACGTTGTCTGCAACGCGGGCGCGCCTACCAAGGAAATTGCAATATTGCCCGTAAGATCGCCTACACGATTGTCAGCAGTGCTAACCGCACAAACAGTAGGAGTTCCCATGTCCAACACGCTTTCAAAGGCCGTTACGTCCCACGGAGGACGAGGGACGGCCGGGTACCTTGACCGGGTAGTGGTACTTGCGAGCGCCAAGGGCGGAGTCGGCAAAACCTCAATAGTCGCCAACGTCGCCGGTAAAGCCGCAGAGGACCTCAACGTCTTGGTCATCGACTTGGATCCCAGAGGCAGCTTGCACCGCGATTTTGGCTACGTGAGGCAAGACGGTACGGCTCTTTTCAATGCTCTGGTGCACGTTAAGCCGTTGCCGATCCTCAAAGACGTGCGCCCCAACCTGGATGTCGTACCGGGCGGGGCAGCTATGCAGGACATTGCCGGCATGCTGCTGGTCCGACAGATGTCCAACCCGGAATCGGGCGAATTCGCAGATCTCCTCTACGCGGGCTTAGCACCAATCGCCGAGGACTATGACCTGATCCTCATTGACACTTCGCCCGGAGAGGCAAGCATCGTCCAGGGAGCTTTCACCGTCGCTTCCGCAGTAGTAATCCCTTCGAAAGCCGACGGAGGGTCTACAGATGCCGTAGAAGGCGTAGCGGACCGATTCAAAGCCGTGCGCGAGCGCAATCCCCGTCTTGCCGTGGCGGGCGCGGTGCTCTTCGACGTGGGGTCGACCAGTCGGAAGATTGAACGGAATCTGCGCAAGGAGCTTTCAGAGCTTCTGGAGACTGCGGCGCCGGTGTTTGCTACACGTATTCGTCACTCTGAGGGTGCCGCTCGTGATGCTCGCGAGCACGGCAGGTTGATTCACGAGCTTGAGGGTGAGGTGGATCTGGCGAATAAGACTCGGTTCGCTGACTTCAAGCGCGGGATCCAGCATTCGCCGAAGTTCCACACGTCAAATGCGTCCGGGCTGGCAGCCGACTATGAGAACTTGACCCAGGAGATTCTGATTCGGATCAGCGAACTGGAAGGAGAGGCTGAGTAGCTATGCCTGACGCGCAGAAGGGTTTTGGGGACATCTTTGCCCCTGTTAAATCAACACCGGCGGACAAGGCCAAGCTTCTGAGGCCCCGTACCAGGCGAGAGTCGGGTGGTACAAATATCAGCGTTGTCAATGAGCCTGTGGAATCAGCGGCCGCTCCGGAAACGCTTGTGGTGACGGGAGCTGAAGAGTCTGTGGTTGCTCCGCAGCCTGCGCCGGCCGAGGTGGAAGAGGGCGTCGTCGCTTCGGAACAGGTCATCGGGGCGGCTCGGAGCAAAGGAACCTATCTCCCTCCGGACCTGTTGAAGCTGGTCAAGGCCAGGACCAATGACGACGTCACCTACACCGATTTGTTGTTCGATGCCTTTGATGCCATTGATTTCGAAGAAGTCCGGAAGCATTTCCGTCCTGAGCTGAACGTAGGCCCGTCCGGGATTCATCGGAGGGTCCGTCGTAAGAGGGGGACGGGAAGCATTCAAATCCAGCTTCGCTTGGACAAGGTCCAGGAGAAGTGGATTTCTGACAAGGTTGCTTGGTCGGGGGCGCCGTCCCGAAGCGCGTTCGTTTCGTATGTCTTTGAGCTGTTCCTCCGCCCTGAAGAAGGCTGAACTTAGAGAGCAGGAACTAATGGGTGGCGCGCCAGTTACGGCGGCCACCCATTTCTTTTGCCTAGATGGCGCGGAGTTTCCGGTCGGAGATGTGCTCAGCGGATGGCAGAAGCCGTATCCCCGTTTCAGTGACGAACGTTTTGGCCTGCGGATACAGGACCAAGACCTCGCGGAGATTCTTCTCAAAGGCTGCCTTGAATTGGCGTTTGACTTTGTAGTCCGCGCCGAACTGGCCTGCCAGTTGGCCCCAGGAGACCGTAGTGGGGCGTTCAAGGTACTTAAGGCGGTACACGAGCCATGCGTAGAGGTCGAGCCTCATAGGGGATCCGGATAGGGCTCTGAGCGCTTCCGGGCGGAGAGGGACGGGGGCTTCAAGGACGGACCGGTAGAAGTCCTCGGAAAGCGTGATCGTTGATCCCAGAATGTCGCTCGGAGCTTTGGCGGGATCCTTGGAGAACCACAGCTCGTATCGGCTCGCAACGTTGAAATTCGCCCCGGCGATGCCCCAGCGGTCTCCACTGGTTCTCAAATCCTCAATGTTCATATTGGCTACGGCCAGGCGGTGGAGCTGGTCCAGTGCTCTGGCCGAGGAAGCTCCTGAAGAGTTCATTCCAAGGCTCCGAAGAAATTTTGACAGGGAAGGTCCGAGGTGGAGTTGCCGGCTTCCGGTTCTGACAGCCTCAGTTGTCATCCATGTCATGAGGTATCGAGGGATGACACCAAAGGGATATGCCGGGCGGCGAGAACCGTCTTTGGCAGTGGTCATTCCGGGGCTGATGCTCAACGTGATGCTGTTGTTGCGCCGGACCCATTCAGGGACAGGGCCTGGATCTCTGTAGGGAAGCGAAAGCTGGGCCCAAAGCCGTGCGGAATAGCTCAGAGGTTCTGAGCCGTCGGGGGAGAGCTCAAGGCCTGCTCCGACATTGAGGAGCCGCAGCTCCCTATCGCTGATCAAAGCAGCTGGCTCTTCCGCTGGCGTTGTCATGTAAGTGACCAACCTTTCTGAGACGACAATCCCTGCGAGCAGGTGCTTGTAGCCGTCGTTTTGCCATTGCCTTCTGCTGGGTGGTTTTGGTTGTGGATGACGGAGTTTTTCCACGTGCATCTTGTGACGCAGGGGTTTTGACCCATTTCCGGTCCTGAGAAAGCTTGCGATTCCGCGTATTTCCGCAGGTCAGGCCACGTGCATCTTGTGACGGTTTGTTAGTCGCGCATTAATAAACCGGAAGTTATCCACGTGCATCTTGTGACGCCTGACCTCGTGCATCTTGTGACGGCCATGCTCCGATTTCCCGCGCCAGCACTGGGAAGCAGGAGGGTCCCCATATAGTGTTAAAAAACATGTAGCTCCCCATGTAGTGGTTCGAGCCCGGGTTGTGGATTTGTGGGCATCGCGAATCGCGGCCACTTTTGGGCCCTTCGAGCTTCCTGTTCCTAAAGGCATCCACGCTCAAGATTGTTTGCTGCCAGGGCTTTACGAAGCTTGGCCTTGATCAGGCTGGCGTAAGTCGTAAGGCTGTACCGGCCCAATCCCAGCTCCTCTGCGAGCGCGTATTTTTCTTCGCGTGTTGAGACCGTGAACCTACCGAGGAGCTTTGCTTCTTCTTGGGTGAGGGTTCCTGTTTCGGTAGCCCAGAGGATGACTTTGAGGAGTTCTTCCAGGGGTGTGGCGGAGTGGATGACGTGTTCGTCGGTTTCGCGTTCAGCGGCGATGATGCGGTCGAGTTCGGAGTCTTCGTGTGCGTCGGGCAGGTTGGCCGGTGCTGGGTGGGTCAGGGTGATGATCTGGAGTGCGTTCATGGCCAGGTTGCCTACGACCTTTTCTGTCTTGTGCAGGGGGAAGGTGCGGATGGATTCCCACATGGCTCCCACGGCGACGCAGAGGGCGTCCTGGCTGGGCATGGCGATAAGCCCGCGGCAGTTGCGGCTGAGGTTTACGGCTTTGGCGAGCATGGCTTGGAGGAGGAGGCGTTCGGCGTCTTTGTTGCCTTCCTGGACTTCGGAGAGCATTCCCCAGTAGATCCCGTCGCGGTCCTGTATGCCGGCGGTGGTGAGCGTTGAGAGGGCTTGGGCTCCGGTGATGTATCCGAGAGCGCCATAGTGCTTACGGGATGGGGCGATGATGGTGTCCCATTCGTGGTTCATTCGGCCGATGAGGCCGATGGTCCGGCGGGCGCGGGTTGTTGTTTCGTTGATGCTCATGAGGGCTCCTCGGGAGGCGGTTGGTGGTGGTACCAACCACGCTCCTCAGCAGCTCTGGACGAGCTTCTGGATCAGTTCCCTGCGCGCTGAAAGACGCTGCTTTCGCGCGGTGTAAGTCCTTCTGGAATAAGTGGCTTTCGCGTAGGTGAGAGCTGGGTTCGCACTTCTGGAACGGGGCCCGGTGAAAAGTTTTCAAAGTTTTTTTGCAAAGCCATCGATCCAGGCACCTACATGCAGTGACCATCCCCGACTCAGATCGGGGGACTGATTACTGACGATCCATGAGGAGCTTCGATGGGCGATGAGATGCAGGATTCCGCCGCACTACCTGAATCTGTTTCCGACGAGAACCTGGCGGGGTTTATTGGTGACGCTGCCGTCACGATTAGTGCCGAGGACAAGATGCTTCGGGGCATAGCCGGTCTGCTGGAGCGCCCCTTTGATGCTTCCCGGCAATGTGAGCTTGCTGAGGTTCTGACTTCCCCGGCAATGGCAGCGGCCAATCAGGCTGCAGCTCGGCTTCATTCTCCAGAGCGGGGATCGTCCTCATGAAGCGGCTATGGAAACGTCAGGCCGATGTTGATGCCCCCGAGGACGTCAAAGTTCCGAGTGTGGCCGGGTCCATGAGCCGCGTCCATTCACTGGGTACTAAGGCTTTGGTTGGTGGTTTCTACTTCGTCATGGCTTTGACCGTTGTGGTTGCCTTCGCTGCGTTGGTGCTGTCGCTCAGCAAAGACATCACTGTCTCAGCCGATGCCTCCACGGTTCAGCAACCTCATACTGACAACGCTCCGGCGGCCTACGCTGAGGGTTTCGTTGGTGCCTGGCTGTCGGCTTCCAGCACTGATCATGCCGCCCTGGACACCTACCTTGATGCTTCGAGCGTCGGGATGCTTCCGGCTACTGGATGGGTCTACCGGGATCTTGGCTTGGCGGGTACGGAAACACCGGAAGGCTCCACCCTGACGGCCGTCACCGTGGCCGCAAACGTCAAAGAAACCGCCGTTGTGGATGGCAAAGCGACCGAGTCATGGCCGCGCCGATACTTCCGGGCCGTGGTGAACTCCGACGGCGGACTCAGTCCCGTTGGGCTTCCCTCTCCGGTATCCGGACCGGTCCCTGCCGCATCAGAAATCACCCTCCGATACCCGGAAACCGTCTCGACCAGTTCCGATGCTGCTACCACCGTGAGCTCGTTCATCACCGCTTACGCAACCGGAGCCGGCGGGCTGGATAGGTACACGACCCCGGGGAGCGCCATCGCCCCCATAACCCCGGCCCCGTTCAGCAGTGCTTCGCTGCGATCCCTAAACGCCGATAAAACTCCTTCTGCTGCGCCCAAGGACGGCGAGACACTGCATGTCCTCGTTGGCGTGACCTTCAAGACCGCCCAGAACCAAGGCAGCGCATCGACCTATGCGATGACGCTCAATGCCCGTGCCGGCCGGTGGGAAGTCAGTGCCCTCAACCCCACTCCCGACATCGAAAAGACCAACAAGCCCTCATCAACGAAGACACCAACAGAAAGGCCTACGCCATGACCATCGACCTGCAGACCTCCCTTGACCTTGTCGGGACCGTCTCCCAGATTCACCAAGCCGCTGTCACCCACGTTCCGACAGGGGTCATCGACACTGCCAACCAAAAGATCACAGACCTGATCAACCTCTTGAAGGGCGGGGCCGTTCTGGTGTCCCTCGGCGCGGCATTCTTCATCTCCTTGATGAAGAAGTTCAAATTCACGGGAATCATCATGGGCATCGTCGCGGGCGGACTTTTTGCCTGGGGTGTCTTCGGTGGCATCGGATGGATGGAGACCCAGATGCGCTCTGAACTCCCGGGTTCAGCCTCCGGCCAGGTCACCGAGCAATCTGCTGCGGCCGGGCACGAAACCTTCCTGACCTTGGAATAGAGCCTTGTCTACCCCCGTCACAACAGAAGTAGGTCGGTTCTACACCCGTGCCCGCAAGGTCAAGAAGATGCTGGGACGCCTTCACGATGGTTCCAAAATCTGGGGCGGCCCCTACACCCTGACACAAGGAGGTGTGGGGGTCGTCTCCGGTTTCGTGATTCTCAATACCAACTGGCTATGGACCACCGGAATGGCGATCGTGGACATCATCCTTGGTGGCCTTGTGGTCTGGGGACTGGCCTGGTTTACCGGGCGGCTGCCTTCAACGAACCGCAACCCAGCTCTGGTGATGGTCGACGCTTCCGGCGCCGTGTTCCGGCCCGCCACCGGAAGCTACCGCGGAGAATCTCTCAGCATTCGAGAACCCCGACCACGGCCCGCGCCGCGCCTGCGCCCACTGCCGGAAACCGAATTCATTGAAATAGCAGAACCAATCCCACCTACTCCAGTTGAACCCGAGTCGCAGGCTCCTGTAGGGCCACCGGATCCCCTCCCCATGAGTGGATCAGCCGTTCAACGCCTGCTGGCACAGGTGAACACCAAGTAGGAGGAAACCCCAAATGCAGCGCATCCCGTTCTCGTCCCTGGCCGACCATCTCATGTGGACCACTGGCGGCATGATCTGGGCCATGTGGCGACTGGATCCTCTCGCCTACGGGTACGGCAAGCACGAATCGAAAATGCTCGTCAAGGCAGCACACCAGGCCATGTACCAGTCCCTGACCGGTGAATCACTGCTGCTCGGGCTCAGCGCCAACCTCGATCCCGCCGTGGTCATCGAGAACATGATGGACGGGGTCCCCATGGATCGCTGCCCCGAGTACCTCACCGAGGTTGAGCTGAGTCTGGATGAACTGGAAAACAACCCCGTCGGTACACGTGCTTTCTGGCTGGCGGCCCCCATCGCAGATCTCGGCATCAAAGAAGCCGTCAAAACCAAATTCCACGCAGTAGACGCCATTGTCCGACGTCACCTGGCTCTGCCTCGACGGGTTCCCACGCCGACGGAAATCGCGCACGCCCTAGAGGCGGCTAAACAGATCGAAAAAGCCATACCTCGCGAATTTCAGGCAAAACCGGCAACACCAGACGAACTGGCGTGGATCAACGACCACATGCAGCAGCGCGGCCTCAGCCTCGATGTAGCCGTACCGGAACCCAAGAGCAACGCCCCGAAAGGCCGGGTCATTTCCGGAACCCTGCTCTCTGAACCCTGGATCGACGAAGGCGGACAGTCTGACCAGACATCGGCAGCGGCCCGTGCGCTGCCCTTCAAACGCCGCTACCTCAAAGTCGGCCACGTCGAAAGTGAGACTGACTCGTACCAAGTCTTGATGGCCATGACCGGGACCCCCCAGGGCGGATTCGTGTTCCCCGGCGTTGAATTCATCAAAGCCATCGACGATCTGCCCGTTGATGCAGACTTCGCCATCAGGATGACAATCCAGAAGGCCGAGAAAGCGAAACAGCGCAATGCCCGCGCTGAATCGACCCTCAACGACCAGTACGAGCAGCAAAGCGGCCAAAGCAATCCCATCACCGGCAGCACAAACGACCTGGATGACATTGCAAGAGTCCTCGCGGACTATCAGGCATCGCTGAACCAGTCCGAAAGTGAAGTCGAAGTCCAGGCAACGACCATCATTGCCGTCGGAGCAGACAACCCAGTGGACGCCAAAGCAAAAGCCAAATTCATTACGGACTTCTACAAGCGGAAGGAATTCAAATTCGAGGCACCCCTCGGAGGACAAGAAGAACTGTGGTGGGCCATGCTCCCAGGGATCCCCGCCTCCCGGCTCGTCAACGAGCTCGCCCAGATCACCACAGGGCGCGAATTTGCCATGGGCGTACCGGTCGTTTCAAACGCAATAGGCGAAGCCACCGGGTTCATGGCCGGGTACAACATCTCATCAGGTCGTCGTTCTCCCGTCTTGATGAACATCGGCGGGAACATGGAACGAGACCTTTCCGGTTCCTTCGGAGCCACGGGGGAGAACGGGTCCGGAAAATCGACGTTCCTCAAAACGGTTGCCGGGCACACTTTCGACCGTGACGGGCTCCTGGTTGTCGTAGACCGCTCAGACAACCAAGAATGGGCCGCTTTCGCCAAGTCACTGAACCCGGAACGCACCTCAATCATTGACCTGATGGCGCCGAAATACTCCATGGACCCGCTAAGGATCTTCGGTCCGAAAGTTGGCTCACGAATGGTGAAAACACTCTTCGCTCAGCTCTTCGCGATCCAGACCATGAGCGACGACGGAGACCTCATCAGCTCTCTGCTGGAACCCAACTACATGATCGAGCACGGGGTGACCTCCCTGTCGAAGCTTCTGGATCACATGCAAGGTGACACAGGCATTCCAGCACGTAACCGCGACGTCTGCGACCGCATGGCCAGGCGTTTGAAGAACATCGCCACGATCGACCTGGGAGATGTTCTCTTCAACGACGAACTGCCGGCACTGTCCATGGCATCCCAAGCAGTGGTGTTCTGCACCCACGGTTTGGACTTGCCCAGCAAGGATGAGCTCTTCAACGAGTCGTTGAAGAAGGAAATGAGCATAGAGAAGATCTTCGGCCGTGCCATGTACGCGCTGCTGGCCAGCATCGGTAAAACGATCTGCTTTGCTGACGACGCCCGCGAAGCGCTGATGATCGTCGACGAGTGCCACCACATGACGTCCTCCCCGGAGGGGGAAGAGGAGATCGTCGATTTCATCCGCTACGGACGCAAGCACAAAGCCGCGCTCGGACTGGGAAGCCACGACGCCATCAACGACTTTGGATCCGAGGTGCTCCGTGGGCTCATACCGCAGCGCTTCGTCTTCAGGAACCGTGATGAAACGCTGGCCCGAAACAACCTGAGATGGTTCGCCTCCATGGACACGGACGAATGGGTTGAAACCGTCACCAAGCATCTGTCTCCTCAAGGAGCCCAGGGCGTGCCGCTGGAACGCCGTGGTGAATGCCTGTACCGCGACGCCAGGAACCGGATCTCCACCGTCAAAATCCAAATTCCCCGCGAACCCCGCCGGGCCAAAGCAGTACTGACAACGCCTCCCAAAGTCGACAGGCAGAAGGAGATGGCAGCGTGACCTGGCTCCTGTCGCTCTTCAACCGCCCAGAAGAGTTCCGGGTCAGTATCCTGACCAGGATCGGCGCAGAGGTACGGTTCTGGCTCTATCAGCATCCCCGGACCCGCCGAACCATGAGCATTCTCTTCCTCTGGGCTGTCCTCATTCATGCCGGAGCCACGGCCGCCTTCGCCGCCGACGGCACCGGCCAGGGCTCCGGACTGTTCCTGCCCACTGCTGGCATCCATGACACTCACGGAATCCCGATCGATAAGTACATGTCCTTGCCGCTGGACCGTGGAGACGCCTGGACACCCCAGAAGATGTGGATCACCAGCATTCTGGACTTCCTCTGGGTGGGGCACATCTTCTATATCGCCATGCTCTTTGCCATGGTGAAGTTCCTGCTGGCCTTTGAATGGATCGAATTCATCGCCTCACCCCTGAACGGGATAGCTGTCTCCTTCCAAGCCCTGGTCAACCAGATCTATTGGATACCCTTTGCCCTCATGGTGACCGCCTTCGTCGCCGGCATTTACATCCTGAGAGGCAAATTTTCTTCAGGACTCATCGAATGCGTAGTCGCCGTCGTCATCGCCATCGCTGCCACCGGTGTCCTGGCAAACCCCGTCGCCACCATTACCGGGCCCGACGGGATCTTGAACAAAGCCAAAATCTGGGGTGGTGAGATCTCCGTCGCCATCACTACAGACCGACAACCGTGCATGCCCGGCGGCAACTGCCGACGCCCCACCGCAGATACGACCATGTCCGCGGACAAAGTACTTGCCGAGAACGTCATCGCCCAGCTCGTGGATACGTTCGTCAGAGTTCCGGCGCAAACCGTGACTTTCGGCCACGTCCTGACCGGGGATTGCGACAAAGTCTTCGACAAAGCTTTCAATGACCGGAACCCCATCAACGTCGCTGAAACGAATGTTCGAGACAGAGTTGGGGAATGCGACAAGGACGCCAAGGAATACGTTCAGTCGCCCGTGATCACGAAGATCGGCGTGATGGCCAACATCCAGTCCGGCAGCTTCTTTATGAACCTGCTGATTCTCGGCCTGTCCCTGTACATCATCAGCTCCGTGTTCTCATCCCTCTGGAACGGGCTCAAAGCCATGTTCGCGTCCCTCTGGGCCGTCCTGCCATCAACGTCAAGAACAGGGCTGTGGCGGTCGATTATCGGAATCTATTCCTCCTGCGTCATGATCGTCGTCGCCCTCATCTTCCTCGCCGGCTACATGAAGGTACTGGTTTCCATCACCGCCCTAATGAGCCGCTTCGGGATCGTCCTCCAAATGGCGTTCGTCAACATCGCCGTCCTCGTGTTCCTCATTGGCCTGTGGCGACTGCACCGCCGCGCGAAAAAGGCAGGAGAAACCTTGGCCCAGCGTCTGGGGAAACTCGGCCTCGGAGCAGACGAAAAACCCCGAAGCCAAACCGTCAAACAACTAACCAACCGAGTGGAGCCCTGGGTACGAGATGCCTGGCGTGATGCCCGTCTGACCAAGAACCTCAAACCCAAACAACAGCAACCACAACCACAACCGGGATTGGGGTGGGCTCCCAACGGGGGAGGCACATTCACCGACCTTGGCGAGAAGATCACACCCACGCCAACCCTCGGATCCCGTGTCATGCCCGCCCTGACCTCCGGCCCCGGCGCAGGCCCCACGGACAATCCCCCCACTCCTGCTCCAGGAGGACCAGGAGGAGGCGGAACAGACGGCAATCCGTCAGCATCCGCCAAGACAGCAACGAGCCTGGACTTCGTTGGAACAGCGGCACAGTTCATTCCCCACCCGGCCGCCAAGGCCGTCGGCGCCGCAGCGAAAATCGGCTCCACAGCCGCCCGCACCAAAGCGGCGATCGAAGCTCCCGCGACTGGCCAGCGAACCACGGGACAAGGCAGCACCCCCGACCCTGCCCACGACAACCTCACCCGCCGTATCACTGTCGACTCGCATGGCAACGGATCAGTCACCCCCCGCCTATCCGTTGACCAAAGGGGCAACGGATCCGTTAATCGGCCTGTCGAAGGAACAATCATTGAGGCCCCGGCAGCCCCGCCGGCCCCGCGCAGTGCCCGCTCGGTCGAACTCTCAGCCAAGCTCGCCCAACTCCGCTCAGTACGGCCGGTAGGCAGCAGATGAAAAAGGCAGTAATCGCCGTCGCCGCAGTAGCGGCGGCGGCTCTACTCTTCGTTACCGTTATCTTCTTCAGCGGGGCCGCCTTCTTCCTGTCAGGCTCCGGCGCCGTGCTCGCTCGAGGCGGACCAGATTCGCAAACAGGCTCCACCAAGTGCATCGCCCCCACCTTCGCCGGAGGGTACGCCAGCCCCTTAGTTGGCCAGCTGACCTCCGGCTACGGTCCACGCCCCAACCCCTTCGGCCCCGGTGTTGTGCCCGCCGGATTTCCTGATGAATCAGCCCTGACCTTCCACGCGGGCCAAGACATCGCCGGCGTCCCCGAACGTACCCCGTTCTACTCAGCGTCCGCAGGCACTGTCCGAGTAGTCGACTCCGGCGGCAACGCCGGAGGCAACGGCATCATCATTGATGCCGGAAACAACACCGAATTCTGGTACTGGCACGCCGCCGACGGCACGTCCAAAGTCAAAGCAGGCCAGACCGTCAAGGCCGGCGACGAACTGGCCGGTGTCGGATCGACCGGCGCCTCAACCGCCCCGCACCTTCACTTCGAGATCCACGTCAACGGCCAACACGTAGACCCCAACACGTACATGAAAGAACGAGGGATCACCCTCGGCGCCGGCGGAGCCACTGCCGGCGATGCCCCAGCCCAAGCAGCCCCTGTCTTAGGTGGTGGCCTTACGGTCAAAGGCCCCAACGGATTACCCCTCACGTTCAGCAGTGAGCAAATGAACCTGGTGGCCATCATCGTCAAAGAAGGCAAAAACGCCGGAGTTCCGACCAACGGAATCCTCATCGCGCTCATGGTTGCCCTACAGGAATCAGGGATCAACACCTACGCCAATTCCGGAGTCCCTGAATCTCTGAAGTACCCGCACATGAAAGTCGGAAGTGACCACGATTCCGTCAATGCGTTCCAGCAGCGCCCCGCGGCCAGTTGGGGAACCGTCGAGGAACTGATGGACCCCACCTACGCAGCCCGGGCCTTCTACGGTGGGAAAGAAGGACCAAACCACGGATCCCCCAGAGGACTCTTGGATATCCCCGGATGGGAACAAATGAGCCTCACCGAAGCCGCCCAGACCGTGCAGGTTTCGGCCTTCCCGGACGCCTACGCCAAGTGGCAGACAACCGCCCAGCAACTCCTTGAATCCGCCGGCGGCGCCATCCCAACCCAATGCACTCCAGGGGCCGATCAGCCCATTACGGCAGCAGACAACGCCGGCACCCGCACCAAAATCATCGAAGCCGCCAAGCAAGGAGTAGGAGGAGACTACGTCTGGGGCGGGACCACTTTCAAAGCCTGGGACTGCTCGGGATATGTCCAATGGATCTATGACCAGGCAGGCATCAAACTTCCACGCGTCAACCAGTGGACGGCCGGAAGCAAAACCACCGACCCCCAGCCAGGGGATCTCGTCGTGCAACGGCAGAGCAGCCCCGGGCACTGGGAACACGTCGGAATCTATGCAGGCAACGGACAGATGTACAGCGCATTGAACCCTCAGGAAGGGACGCTCCTACACGCCACCACGTGGGAGACCGACACCGAATACTTCACTCTGCTCAAGGCCACCCCATGACCAAGCACACCCTGATAACAAGCTGCATCGTCGCGGCAGCTGCAGCCCTTGCAGCCTTGGGAATCTGGCTGTTCCAGACGCCCTCACCAGCCAGCAACGAGCCACCAGCACGTCTGGAACAGCCATCACAGGCATCAGAACCAACAGCGACAGATGGCAGACAAAACGGCCCGGAAACCCCGGAAACACAAGGAACCCAGGCAACTGTTCCAGAAGCTCCAGCCCCTGAAGATCCCGTCCTGAGCACCGCACAGATAGCGGAGCTGGACACAGCGGCCAGAGACTTCGTCATCTCATACCACCGCCGCTCATTCGAGGACCCCAGTGCTTCGTCATGGCTGACAAACGCCCTGACCAACTGCACACCGGAATTCGGTGCAGAACTGACGACAAGATTTTCAGGTGACGGTGGACTTCAGTGGACGCGCTACGTAGAAGGCCGCTCAACAACCGAGGCACGGATCCTGCGAACACAACCTGGACGGACCGAGGAATACCCCACCGGCAAGATGACGATGATCGTTGACTACACCGTCACCACCCAAAGCCAGGACCCAATGGTCGCCGCGGCCGATACTCCGTACGTGCGAACAGTAGAACTGGTCAGAGTAGGAGACAGCTGGAAAGCTGCATCCCTCTCAAATCTCTCAGGCGAGCCCACGGCCTAGCGGGAACGACCACCGCGGGCCAAGGCAGCCACTGAGCGCGCCTAACCCCACAAGCGCACAGGAACACCTTCAAGCCAAACACGACCAGCCTCCGCGCTTGTACAACCAGTCGTATACGCTCCACAGGTGTGCTCATTGCTATCCGGCATAGGCGCCCCGGAGGCCTCACCGTGACCACGACATTCCATCCCAACGTCATCACGGAGAGCTCACCCCGCGGGGGAAAAGACAGGTGAACAGACCAACGCCGGTGGTCCCAGACCATCCACAGAACACCCCACATCAGCTAGCACGGTAAGCGATGCTGCAAGCAGCGCCGACGATAAGGCCATACGGATGGAGGGAAGACTTGCCCAGTGCCAAGCGGGCCAAGCTGATGGAAACCTCGTGTGCCCTCATATTGGAAGGACAACACCCACCTCCACACTCTGGATCACTTCTCTTGATTCGGGGTCTCGAGTTTTACCCTCGCCGCCATAAACGCGTTTATAACTTCGAGGGTAAAACTTGGGACCAAATGGAATCGGCCCAATCTCGAAACAACGAAACGCGACGCAACTGACCCTCCAGGCGCACCACGCACCAATCACAGCTTCATGTGAGCTACAACATTTGTATCTATTATGGATACAATTGATGCATGACTGCTGAGACTGTCGCCTTTCTCGGGGCAATTGCCGAGCAGCGCTGGGGGCTTGTGACTACCTCACAAGCCGAGCGCGCTGGGATCTCCCGCATGCAGCTCTCTCGGCTGTCAGCGGCCGGAGCAATAACCCGCGTCCTCCAAGGCGTCTACCGGATGGCGGGTGCGCCCATGCTGGAACACGAAGACATCATCGCAACTTGGCTGGCCACCGGTGGCGACAGCGCCGCACGGACTACCACCGGAGCACCTGGACTCGTCGTTGCCGGAATCGATGCAACCCTCCTGCACGGTATCGGCGATTTCTACCCAGAAGGCCACACCCTTATCTCACCAACCCGCAAAGGCACGCGCCTGCCCGGAGTGAAAATCAAAATCAGAACCCTCACCCCCGAGGACGTCACCTACGTCCAAGCTCTACCCACGCTGACCATCGAGCGAACGATTGCCGATCTCGTCGAATCCTGGACGGACAGATCGCTCATCTCCGACACCATTCGCGACGCCATTGCCCAAGGCCGGCTTGTCCATCCCCAACGACTGGTCGAACATCTTGCACCTCTCGCAGCCGCCAATGGTCACGACGTCAACGACGGCGCAGCACTGGCGCAGGAACTGTTCGACCTGGCCGGCACCAGCCCTTCGGGATGGGCGCCCCGTGTCTGAAGCCGGCTACAGCTCCTGGACAGCTCTGGTCGCAGCGTTCAAAGCCACCGCAGCCAAGTCCGTCAAGGACGGGGGAGCCCACGACATCAACTCACAGCTTGTTCAAGCAAGGTTTGACCGTTTCCTCTCCCGGGTCTTCGCCGACGGCGAGAAATCAGAATGGATGCTCAAGGGCGGAGGCGCCATGCTCGCACGCGTGCCCCTAACAAGAGGCACCAAAGACCTCGACCTAGCGGCCAGCGCCGCCGACCTTGACGAAGCCCTCCATGCTCTGGAAGAACGAGCTTCAGTAGATCTTGGCGATCACATTCGCTTCGAGCTCGCCCGCACCACCGACACCGGACAAGGGGACAACCAGCCGGGCACCCAAACCCGCAGGGCTCAATTCACTGCCTACGACGCAGACACAGGGAAGAAGATCGGGGACATACCAGTCGATATCGTTGTGGGACCTCCACCGGTCGGGGTGCCGGAAGTGGTGAACCCCGCGAACCGAATCCATTTGCCGCGTCCTATCCCAACCCACCCCTACCGCCTATACCCCTTGGCCGACCAGGTCGCTGAGAAGGTGTGCGCCACTCTCTCGCGATACGGCGGAGTCCCCAGCAGCAGAACAAAAGACTTGATTGACCTTGTCGTGATCGCCCGAACCCAACGGCTCAACGCCCGCGAACTCCAGCGCGCGATAGACGCCAAAAGACTAATGTCCCAAATCGGCGAAGTCTCCACCTTCACAATTCCCGAAGGATGGAGGCGAACGTACCAAGCCCTGGCCAAGTCCACGCCATCAACCGGTGGAATAACAGATGTGGCGGATGCGCAGGAACTCGTAGCTGCCCTCGTCAACCCGGCACTGGCGCCGGACCCGGCCCCTTCCAACATCACATGGATTCCAGGTTCAGGGTGGCTGGCCGAACCCGAGCCAAGCGCTGAACCCCTGCGAGCGCCTGACTCTGCCGGGTCGGATGTTTGGGTTCGTCGTCATGTCCGGGCAGGTTGGCCGGTCAGTGAGCATTCCCGTTCCCCACGTGGTTCGCGTGCGGATCCGTAGCCTGCCGGGCTTGTAATCTTCGGTTCTCCGGCACCTACCCCGTGTACACCTGCAAATTGCGAGTACACAAGGGGCCCATATGGGATCGGTCGAACTTCTGGATCATCGGCGTGATGCGCCTGCCATAAAGCGTCAGGGCGTAGGGACGAGTACTCAGTGGACCTTGTCCAGGAGCGAGCTGACCCGCGCCTTGAGTGTGGGTCCAAGTTTGGTGGATCGGCTGGAGCAGGCTGGGTATCTTGCCAGGGGACATACCCCTTTCAGTCAGATCCAGTGGATGCTCAACGCGTCCAAGGTCAGTTGTAAGGGGCGGCTGCCTCTGGCGCAGACACCTGCTCAGTCGTTGCCTGGGCCGCAACACCTTGATGACTCGCGTTGGGCTTCGCAGTATTTCGGCCCTTGGCCTAATCGTGGCTTCCCTTACGACGAGGTCAGCACGGGCAAGATCCTGGCAGTGGGGACAGGGACGTTCATCACCGGTGCCCTTCGTATCCACGAACTCATTCCAGGACCGGATTCCACCCTCCATCTGACTGGCCATGCCATTGCCAGGTTGCGCCCGCCGGCCGCGGGAAACGTGAATCCTGCCATCACCATCGATCGTGATGAACCTGAACATATTCAGGCCTGGCTCAGCGAACTCATCGGCAGCCGGTATACGCCCCGCCGCGGCGGATCCCTCGCTCTCATTTAGCTACCGCAAACACGGAGACATCATGAA
Organism: Paenarthrobacter nitroguajacolicus; assembly: GCF_051027655.1. Taxonomy (NCBI): domain Bacteria; kingdom Bacillati; phylum Actinomycetota; class Actinomycetes; order Micrococcales; family Micrococcaceae; genus Paenarthrobacter; species Paenarthrobacter nitroguajacolicus. Next base: position 129,419 of record NZ_CP073235.1, read on the forward strand.
CAGTCGTAACAAGGAAGCGCTGCGGTCATCCCGCCTTTGGTCCAGGGTCATCGTTGCGTTTTTGGTTGGTGAGCTATGAGCTCAGCATTCGGCCGCACACAGACAGCTGAACCGCCCGGGGCGCAGCTTCCTCCTCCTCACAACCCATGGACGCCCGTCATGCTGGTGTGCCTTGTTCTGGGGGTCATCGGGTCATGCATCCTTTGGATCCAGGGGTCTACCGTCGGGGCGATCGCTACAGCAACCTTTTCTGGACTGTCGACTGCGGCAGCCACTGTGGCAGCTGTCCGGAACAGGCGCCGGCAATACATCGTCGACAATGCTGTTGAAGCGCTCGCTCCGCACCTCGGGGTCAGGAAGGTCTCCCGAAGCCTGGTTAGGGCTTCGAAATGGGGAGAAGGTTTCACGGGCTATCCAGCGAGGGTTTCGGTCCGGTATGGGAGGACCGTCAACGATCATGACGGTATCTGGCTGGCCAAACTGGGGGAAGTTGTTGACAGGAATTTCGACGGTACCTATAAGGTGGACGCCCATGACCGACGGCGTAAGCACATCCGGTTTCGCTTGGATATCACCGAGATGGAGAAGGAGTCTTCAAAGACCGCTGATGCTTTGAGGGCTGAATCGGTCATCACGGAGCTTTTTGGCAAGGACGTCACCATTGATACCAATGAGGATGACGAGGGCATCAAGACCATCGGGGTCAGCGGACTGCCAAGTGCGAAACTATCTATTGGGTCTCGCCGTTCAGGGGTCGAGCGGGTCATTGCAGCAACTTTGCCGGGCCGTCTCAAGGCTGTTTGGGATCTGCAGCATTCCTCGGTGGAATTCAAACGCCGTATCCCTCTGCCCACTATGGTCAGGCCGCCAGAGGAGCACTCGCCGCTTGCTCTCGACCACAGGGTTTATACCGATTTCAAGGTTCCCCTTGCTGTGGCAGAAGAAGACGAGCTTCTCGAATGGTGGCCGGCCGTTCAAGCCCACCTCATGGTGGTTGGTGGTACGGGATCCGGTAAGACCGTTCTCCTTCACGGAGTAACCCAACGTGTAACGCAAGCTGGTTGGCGTACTTGGATTATTGATGGCAAGCGTATCGAGTTCATCGGTTTTCGGGGGTGGCCAAACGTTGAATTGGTTACCGCCCGGATCGAACATCAGGTGCGTGCCGTTCTGGCAGCTCACGAGCTCATGGAAGAACGGTATAGCCAGGTAGAAGTAGGCCAGGCCAGCTTGGCGGACTTCGAGCCGCTCCTGTTGGTGATTGACGAACTCACCACGTTCCTCAAGCGAGTTGAACGGTGGTGGAAGAAGGTCAAGCCCAAAGGGGCGCCTGCCAGGCCACCGATTCTTGATCTCATCGCAGATCTTGCCCGGCTCGGACGTTCCGCAAAGATCCACATGATTGTGGGTCTGCAGCGCCCGGACGTTGAATTCGTCGGCGGTGAAATGCGCGACAACTTCGGCGCCAGGGTGTCGATGGGCCGATTGTCTCCTCAGGGAGCCCAAATGATGTGGGACTCCGCAGCGATTGGCGTAGCCATTCCTCGCACCTCCCGGGGCCGCGCGATCTGTTTGGACAGCAAATCCCGACCAGTGGAAGCACAAACGTTCTTTTCGCCTAATCCGGATCCCAATTCACCCGGCTTTGACGAAGCCTTCGTTGAATCAGTGCGCCCGAAGGTCACCTACTACTCACGAAAGATGGTCGAGGTCCTCGAACCCAAGGAAGACCTTGACGGTGAAACCCTCCCGCTGACGTTCGACGACTATGCGGTGGCCGAAATCATCGAGTACGACTCGGACTACGAAAAGCGGCATGCTCATATCCCGGCCGGAGATACGCCGCGCAAGAACGCGTTCTCAAGGGCAATACAACAGCCGCTCCAGGATGCAGTCGACGAACCAGAGCGGGTGGAAGTAGAGGACGCCGCGGGTGAAGAGGATCAGTTCACCGGATACGACGCAGAGACGTATTCGGGTCCTGAAGATCTGAGCGCCGGCGATCTGTTCTGCGTTGACGAGAATATCGGCCAATGGGGCGTTGTCGAGTCGATCGAGCCCGACTACAGGGACGACTCGGTCATGACCATCGACTTCAGGGACTTCGACTCCGGTGAACCCGAAACGATCATGCTCAGTTCAGATTCCGCACTGACGGTGCGGCACCCATCCACAGTTGATTAAGGAGCACACCTATGAGTAACAATGGCGGCAGTGGAGACCTGACCCCGGATCAGATGCAGCTGATCTGTATTGGCTTTCTCGCTCTAGCTATGGGCCTTATTCCGTTCGGGGCCCTCCTTGATCCGGTCAGGGATTGGCTGCTGGCCAGCCACGTCATGGTTCCTTCTGCCCAGGCACTAATCGAGATCCCGGGAACCGGAATCGGACTGGATCTGCCGAGGCTTATCATCCTCGCTGCAGCGGCCGTCGGGATCATAGCCGGAACCGTTTTGATCGTCAGGAGAAGAAGCGTCGACGACTAATCGGGGACGTACCAAGGGCGTTGGCCGCATTCTGCTGCCAACGCCCTTTCTGCGTTCACGACCGTGGCAAAAATACAGAACCCCATACCTACACCCTGAGAGACCGGGAATCAGACGCGGAATAGAGGATGTAGCAGAGGCATGTGCCGATCCAAGGAAGTAGGAGCACGCCGGTGCCCGGGCTGCAAGGGTCCGGCCGCCAGGGACGCTCACAACGCGCGCCGGCGGGACAACCGGGCAGTGAAGGCGCAGATCCTCGCTTGGGCCGCCGAGGAGCCGGAACACCAAAAATCCGTGGAAGCTCTCAAAGTCCTCCCGCCGGTGCAAGCGAAGGAATGGGCCCGGCAGCGAGGAGCTCCAGCTGCAATTCTTAACCCACCAAAGCCCAAACAACACGATGGCAAGGCTGTCATACGGCAGCTGGACCTAGCGGACCAGTTCTGGGTGACACCGGAACTGGCGAGAAGCATCGAAGCAATGCAGTCGCTGCAGGGCCAACACCTACGCGAGGGATCCCTTCTGACCGGACACCTCGAAAGAACGATGAGGCTGGACGGGCACAGCGACGGGTCCGCGTACTACCCCCTTGACGGACCTGTGAACGTAACCCGAATAGCTTGCTTTGATAACGGAGATATCGCGTTCCACAAACCCTTCGCCGGGCTGGACACTGATTGCGCGGAGGACTACGGTCAGGAATCCGCAATCCAGCCCGTACATGAGGCCGCGGCCTGGCACCTAGCCAGAAATTTAGGCAAGCGGTACGAAAAGTTGGTCCCTCCCTGTGTAATCCGTGTTGTCGATGATCGAATGGGGTCCCTCTCACTCGGAGTACCAGGGGACCCCGGCGACCCCACCGCAGCCCATCTCCGCGAAGAGGCCGACGATGCCGCATTCTTTGACTGCCTCGTCGGCCAGCGGGACCGGCACCTCGGAAACCTCCTGATCGATAACCAGTCCTCGAAACTGCACCTCATCGACCACGGCTTCACCTTCGCCCGCCCAGGCGACACCATCAACGTCTCCATGCTGGTCCACTTCCGAATACAACGCGGAGGTCTGGCACTGACTCCTCATGAAACCAAAGCACTACGCAACGTGTTGAGATCCCACGATCTTTTCGGACTATCCCAAGCACTTGAACCAGAACGATCAGAAGCGCTAAGAGCACGAGCCGCAAGGATGCTCACATCGGGCCAACTGGAACACAAGGAATTCTAATATGTTAATCTTGCATGAACATATCCAGCGGCCTGAAGTGAAGGAGGTACGAAGATGATCGAGGTTCGTTTCATGAAGCTAGCCACAGACCGACAGACAACTGCCGTCGCGGCAGTCCTTGTTGTTCTCGATGATGGCAGCCACACTTTCACAGGGGAGCTGCCCGCAGCCATCCTGGACACGCCGATACTCGACCGCACCCACCCTCAAGGCCGGATACTTTTCTACGACGACCCGCTCATGTGGGCAAAAAATTGCCACAAAGCCTTTCGCGGGCCATATCTGAGTGCGGACATCTCTCGCCAGACAGAGAAGCCCCAGTTCAGACGCGGCGACACGCCACCGGACTTAATAGGTTAAATGAATCGTCACTGGGGGTAGATTCAATCTCATGGAGCAGAAGCGAGCGAAACGCGAGCGTGGAACAGGTCTTGGAAACATGCCATTCCTCGTCTATGTTGAGGGACCCGCGAAGCATAAAGCCGACCAAATGGCCGACGCAGCTTCGGTCACCCTGTCGAGAATGATCGAAGCCATCATCGATCACATGCCAGAGACTGTTTCGCCTGGTACATACGGTGATCCTGCAAAATACAGGACCAAGGATCACACCGGCGATGAAATTCTCACAGGGCTTGTCGCTCCGGCACGCAAGGCCAAGGTCAAGCGCCTGGGGAAGCTGAACGGCGGCTCCACTTCGATGGCCCAGGTGATGAACGCGTTCATCACCAGCATTCGCCTCGATCCTTACGGACTCCCTGAGTGGTGGCTTGATCCAGCAGCTCCGAACTATCAGGAGGCTTTGCCCATCACAGGCACTTAAAAGAGTGAGGGCGCCGGATCCGCCAAGACCCTACGCCCTCTAATCATTGAGATCGATCAGCGCCAACTGATCAATTCTCCAAATCTTTAGCACCGATCATGCCGAACCGGTCGCTTATGTAAACAGCTAACCCCCGCAAAGGGCTTTGTCGTGCCCTCACCACTACAGCAAGGACTACAGCTTGAGTATAGGACAACTTTCAGCAGTTGTAGAAGCACCCACGCAGGGGACGTACCATTCGGGCGTGTCGCCGGAAGACCGCGCATGGGAGCTTCTGGCTCCTGCCTTGGCCGGCCGAACCCGCGTCAGAGTCTCGCTGGACCGAGGCAAAAATTATCCTGCGCGCTGCGAACAAGACCTCCGCGCCCGACGCCCTGCAGCACCTGCAGCGGTAATGGTCTATTCCCTCGCAGGCACGGCCTCGACAATCTTCCTTGACTTGGATTCGAGCCGCGGCGGCGTTGACGCCGTCACGAAAGACGCGGAGGGGCTCCGTGATTGGCTGGGTCGCAACGGGGCCCAATGGGTTGAAGACGTCTCACCCAGCGGAGGACGGCACCTTTATCTGCCACTGGCTGAAGCGATTCCGTTCACCGAAGCCCGCGATTTCGTAGAGGCTCTGGAACTCCGTTTCACGACCATCGATCCTTCTCCCCACAGATCAGTAGCTTCCGGATGCTGCCGCGTGCCAGGAAGCGCACACCGCTCGGGCGGAGTTCAGAAACTGACCCAAGTAATAGGGGAAGCCATCCTTGCCGTTTCAGAAAGAAACGGCCCAGACGTGTGGGGGACCCTCTGGCAGGAGACCGCCGAACTACGATCCAGAATCAATCAGCCGGCTACGCCCGCGCTTGGTGAGATTGACCGCGACCAACTGATCGGATTGTCCTCTCAAGTCCTTCGCATCGCACGAGAAGGCACCTACGACCACGCCCGCTACCGTTCTCCCTCAGAGGCGAGGATGGCCGTAATTGCTGGATCCGTACGCCACGGCCTGACAGTGACAGACATTCAGCAGAGGATGCTCACCGGTGCCTGGCCAGCCCTGGCTGGCCTCTATGCCAAGTACGCACCTAGAACAAGGTTGTCCGTTCTCTCCAGAGAGTGGCGTAAAGCCCAAGAGTTTGTAGCGCTCTCGCTTCAAAAAGGAACAACCGGAGAAGCCCAGAAGAGTGTCTATAGATCCGACACAAGCAACAACAAGACACAGGGGGGGCACCAAACTACGCATGATGAATTCCTCAAAGCCTGGTCCCAGGCGCGGTCCGCATGCGAGCGGAGCCTCATGGAAGCTAAAGACAACTTGGGGCTGCGAATGATGCTCAGAGCTTTGGAAGAGGCTTCAGCAAAGACTGGCGCCCGTGAAATAAGCTTCGGAGTCCGCTCCCATGCTCTGGCCACCGGTGCTCACCCCTCAACCGTAGCCGGTCAGCTCCAGATGCTAAGTGAAATGGATGCACCCCTGATCAGGAAGGTCGCCACAGGGCGTGGCCGTGACGCAGATACCTATGAACTGCAGCTCCCCGACGTCGGAGAGCTGCCCCCAAATCGACGCCGCAAGGTACATGCCGTTCGACCTGCCTTTCGGGAACTAGGCCTTCCCGCTGCATTTGTCTACGAAGAACTCGAGAATTCCGGCGACCCACTACAAACTTCAGATCTGGTTCAGGCAACCGGTCTCGGAAGATCTACCATCCACCGCGCCCTGGAAACGCTTGCCTCCTGGGGGCTGGCGAGATGGAACAAAACCGGCTGGGTTCTAGGATCGGCATGTCTGAAAGCCTGCGCTGAACTGCTGGGTGTCATCGAGGCAGTCATCCGACAGCAATCGCTCTACAAGAAGCAGCGCGTGAGATGGCACGCCTGGCTTGAATCAAGGCAACACCATCCCGGACAAATCGCCGAGGTTGACGAGGAATACCCATACTGGCTCTTCGAGCCGGACGATCCGATCCGGTTTGAGATGACTGCTGAATCCAGGGTCTGAACGGTTACAACCCTTTTGAGAACTGATATCGCTCCACTACCTCTCGAAGGTGGACAGCGATCCATGGATCAACTACTGTTTTTGTTATCAGAGAATTAACAAAATGATCGGAGTGCTCTCGTGCGGCCCAGACCCTGGAACTTTGGGGACATCCCAACTTTGTTCGCGGACTACACGACGGGCCGGGGCGTTTTCTCCAACGGCCAGTTCGTAGCGCCGAAAATCGGGGAACGCCGGAAAAACCCAAATCTGCAGGACATGTTGGACACCGCAGCTTCCGTTGGAGCGGCACGAATCATGTTTACGGGCAACGTCCCAGACAACGACCCTCTGGCTGGCGACCGTGAGGTCCGGCACTGGTTGCTGGTTCAAACACCCGGCTGGGAGCCGGGCTGGATGGGTAAAGACGGGCGCATGGAAGGACACTGGACAGGCAAACCAGTCACTGGGCGTTTCGAGCGGAAGGCCACAGGCCAGCGCGTCGAGGTCAAGACAGCTGCGGAATGGTTCGGCAATGTCCCGCTGAATCCTGAGCAGGCCCGCCAGGCGTGGGACGCGACGGCATATCTGGTCGGCAAGGCGTTCCCAATACGTGACAAGCACGGCGAAACGAAGCCCGCGAAGCTTGGTAAGACGCCGGCGTCCACCGGGACCAACCTTTGGGCAGTTTCACTGCCTCCCAAACTGGACCCGGAGCAGGTCTCTGACGACATTGCCCAGGAGCTGCATAGAACTTCCGGCCAGCACCACCTTGAGCACCTGGTCGCCGGGCCCTCCTTCTCAACTCATGAGGACTGCATCCCTCTGGTTGACCCCACTGCTACGCCGAAACTGGAAACCTTCGCATACGTTGACGGTCGACGCATGTACGCCTCCCTGTGCCGGGAGCTGGGGGTCGGACCCGGGAGGCGCCTGAACCGGGCCGACACAGCTGACCTGATTGCACACGACCGCTACGCCCGGGCGCGAGTGTACGTAAAGTTCACAGTGCCGCATGACTGGCGGCACGTGGGAATCTTTGGAATGCAGCAACCAGGATCCGGGAAGGACTGGTACTACCCAAACAGGCCTGGAGCGGTAGGGGAAGCATGGGCAGACATGTCCGAAATCCACGTCGCCCAAAGAATGGGATGGCTTATCGAACCGATCGAAGCCGTGGAGTTCACAAAGCTTGTTCCCGGCACGGGTAAGGACGGGGAACCCGCGATGGTCGCTGCTCGGCCTCTGGATACCTTCGCTAAACGCATCATCAACATCTGGGACACAGTCGATGAGGATCCCGAAATGCCGCTGCTGGTCAAAGCAGCCGTATCCGCAGCGATGCGCGCCATCTTGATCCAAACCATCGGTGCTTTCGCCTCCCGCGGACGCAGCTCAACGGTCGTTGCTTGGAGCCCCCAAGATGTCCCGGCCCAATACCTGCAATCCGTCCAACGCAGGGGCGAGGCATACGTGTATGAGGTCCCGGCACCTCTGTCATCCCAGCTCCGACCCTACTATCGTCCAGAACTTGCCGTCCAGGTCTGGGCCCGTGGACGGGCGAAAGTGCTTCTTGGCCCTTCCGCCCTGGGCCCCGAGACGGCGGGCGCCCTGACAGTACCCCCGGAAACCCTCCTGGGCATCAACGGTGACGCCATTTACACAACCTTCGTCCCCGGATGGTCCCTGCCTACCGGGCATGGGGGAGGAGATGACGGGAAAGTCGGCCGGCTTCGCCTCCAAGGTGTCCTGAACAACGTCAAAACACCCCTGACAACTGATGAGCGCAACAAACTCCGCATAAAGGCCGTCAAGGCCGGCATCGATGCCGCGTTCTTCGACGACGAATTCCGTACCCCCGAGGACTAAACCATGGCAGCAGATCCGTCAGGACTCACACCCCAGCAACTCGTCCAACAAGTCAAGGAAGCCTACGGATACACCTGGGCCGAAATGGGAGAACGCCTAGGCAGATCCGAGAAAATGCTCCGTAAAGTCGCCAAGGGCGAGACGAGCGGTGAGAAGTACAGGGAAGCGCTTAGTGACTTGTTCACCCACGGGGAAGTCCGTCACCTACCCGCCAGACGTAGGGATAAAGAAGGGAATCTTGTGCCCGTGCGAGCGAAACGCGGTGCAGCCGAAGCCACCTATGTTCCGAAAGACACCATTGGCGCGTACAAAGACGTCCCTCGACGCGGAAAATACACCCTTGCCCGAACGGATTTCCCTGAGGGCGGCCGTCAAATCGAAGTAACCATGCCCAAAACCCGCGGAGCAAAGGGCAGGAAGGCCGCTATCAGCGGACTGGAGGGCCAAATCCGCAATGTCACAAAAGCCCAGCGTCGTGACGACAAGCGCGTAAAGCTCGAAGCTACCTTCGCTGTGGGAGGCGGCCAAGGCCGAGTCATGTCCATCGGTGATAAGTCCGGTTACCACGCCTCCGACATCCTGGCAGACGTCAAAAATGACTTCGGCGGCGACATGCTTGCCTGGCTCGCATCCCAAGCACAAGGCCGATATGACGAGCTCGACCTTAAAGCGAGCCCGATTGTGAGTATCCGGATGACAGTATTCAACGCCCACCGGCCCAAGAGCGAACGTAAGGCCCAAGACCTTGCCCGCACCCGCCGACGGAAGTGGAGACGATGAACGACCGGTGGCTTGCGAGAATGATCACTAAACATCTCGGGATTGAACATCCGAGCAGCGACCAAATTGCGGGAATTCGCACAATCGCCGAACAGCTTAATCCCAAGGACCATCCGGCAATGCAAAACATGGTCGACGTTGACGGCGCCCGGGATCTCTTAGGTTTAGGAAGCGTTGAATCACTGCGCGTCACGATGTCCCGAGACAAAACTTTCCCACCTCCATTCACCAACGGCCCACTATGGCGAATTGCGGACATCGAGCAATACCGGAATGAACGCGAGACCCGCAACGCCGGCGGCCGCGGCCGCCCCCCAGCGTCCACCCAACGACGCAGCCCAGCAAACCCATAGAACCAACGGAGAGGCCAGCCACCCAATGGCAACCCGCATTGAAACCATCCTGGGAGCTGCCAGACAGATCCGTCTAGGAGCTCCCTTGGTTCTTGCTGACTTAGGCTGCACGCGGCGAGGGGACCAAATTTGCAGGGATCTTGGCAATAACAAGGGGTGCGCGTTGGGCTGCGCACTTGAGGTCGAGCTCATCTTCACTGAAATGTAGGTGGTTACCGCTTATCAAAGTAACTTCTCTAGCCTTTGCCGCTTCTAACCAAGTGGCAGCGTCTTCCTCGGAGGCATCGAAGTCGAGCGACCACAGGTGTGGGCGGCACCCGGGTTTTCTAAACGCCCGGAGCGTTCCGGACGCGGCTGACAGGCTTGCTCGTATTTGGACAATAGTGTCTCCAAGGTTTTCAACCGCCGCTCCTAGGAGTGCGGCAATCAGGGTTACACGAGACGTTAATTGGAAAGATATCCCTGAGGAATCGGGGTTTCCGACCGGCACGCGTTCCAGGACTGCACGGATCACCGACATGTTGGCATGAGCTATACCACTACAGACCTTCCACGCCTGGACGCCGGAGACAAAGTTCCGGTGACTCACGGATTTATCGGCCTCTGTGATGGTCTGAGTGATTTTCGGCCGCGCTTCGATGTCGTGATTGGCGTAGCTACGAAGATTCCTTTGTCGCTCGCGTAGGCGGCGGCCGACGGTCTGCCGCCCGGTGTTGGGAGTGGCCTCCTGGCGGCCTGTCATCAGGACTTTCTCCAAGCCTTGAAGGTCCTGATTGTTCTGGTAGCTGAGTCTTAGGGAGAGAACGCGTTCTTATCCTGAGTTCCTGCGCGGAGGATCCAGAGGCCATATGAGGTGGCTTCGATCGCCGAGCGGATCATTGAGTAGAGAGCCGTCATAGGCAGATCTTCTGTCATCTTCACGTGCGAAAGAGTGGTGCGAACGTTGTCGATGGCGACGGCGAGCAGGCTTTCCACTTGATGCGGCAGCGGCTCATAGGAATTGAAGGAATCTACGATAGCGATGAGGCTGGAATCTGAGGGTTTAGGAAGAGAGTCGGTGTCCATTTTCCCGACAATCGGTTCCATGCGTTCCGTCAGTTGGGCCAAATAGCGCATGCCGGTCTGAACTTCTTCTGCAGACTCTCTAGTGTCCAGCTGAAAAGTGGGGGTGTTGTTCATTTCTTTGACTTCTCTCCGGTGAGACTCGTAGCGTCCAGCAACCGGTGAGGTTGGTTCCGGGCAGAGCGGGTCGAGCGTATCCAGCGGCGTCCTGCCGAGTCTCGATACCCAAGAATCAAATGACGGGGATGCGCAGGGCCCTGCTCATCATCAGCCCATAGATGGATTGGATCCCACTCGTTATAGTTCTGCGGAGTCGCAAACGAAAGTTTCATCAACATCTGTCTGCCGGGCGACACTGAACCGAGTGCCCACTGGTTTGAGCCAGGAGGAAATACGGGCTCGTAGTCGGTTCGCCACTGCCACTTTGGGGGCTCCCCTTCCAGGAACTCGCTGCTCCTTCTTAGGGGAGGTGCATCACGGTCGGCAACTTCAACACCGGTCACATTAAGAGTGTCCTCGCGGAGCCACAGAGTCAGATCATCGAAGGTATTGTCCTTCGAAGCGTTCTGAATAAGCACATAGGCGGACTGAAGTTGTCTGGCATCGTCCTCTTCAACGGCATCCAACCATTGCTCGTAGTGCTCACGATCCGCTACCGAAATCCTGTACTGCACTTCCGAGTATTCGGCGTCATCCGGCGCGCCCCACCCATACTTGAAGGTCAGCTTCAGCGCATCATTCAGAGCGATACGGTCAGCTTCCTTCGTCAGCGCTTCCCGCTCTTCACGAACAAGGGCCCGTTCCTTTTCGCGCTCTGTTCTGTCGTGTACACGGTCCTTCTTCAGCTCTCTCTCGGTTCCCCTTTGAGCCTCAATCGCATGTTTGATCGACTGCGAGGCAAAGAAAACAGCACCAATAGACCCGAACGCTCCAGCCCAAGTGCCCCACGCAGCCCAATCGTCAGCTGAGGCCGGCAAGAAGTAGCGGCTACTGGCTGGTAAGAAGTTCCACCGTGCTATTCCAGCAGCGACAACGCCGACAAGCATGGATGCAAGGACGATCTTGACGGATCGGCTAATGCGCGCAGGACTTTGATTGCCATGCTCCTGCTCGTCCTTGCCCGGGTTTTCCTCATCCGTAGCGTCGTTGGCCGCGCCGTTGTCCCCGGTGTCCTCCACGCAGTTTCCGCTCATTCGTTTCAGCCAAATTTGGACGATCTGACTATAGTCGGTGGAACTTATTCACGTCTTTGCATGGAACGGAAAATGCCCTGAAGTAGCGGTGGCTGCTCGCAGTGGCTCCCACTGGGTGGCTAAGCGGAGAGAATAGGGTCATGTGCGGCGGATATGTGATGTCCAAAGCAGCAAGCGACCTTCCGAGCCACTTCGAGGCCAAGGAAATTGAGGGCAGCCACCAGGGCCGAGCCGGAATGTCGCCCCCGACCCAGAACGTTCCGATAGTTGCTGAACGACTGGATGAGGGAGTCATTGAGCGCCGCCTGTTGATAGCCCGGTGGGGGCTCGTTCCGTTTTGGTCAAAGGACACCATATTAGGGTCAAAGACGATTAATACCCGCAGCCGGCACCGCGGGTAGTTTCCAGGTTCAGGTGGCCGAACAAGGTCGAGACAATATGCAAGGGCAGTCCGGAACTGACCAGTTCCGTGGCGAATAGCCGGAGGGATAGCGGAGTGTCTGGTGCGGAAGACCTCCAGACATGGCCCCTATGAGTGCGGACTTAGGCGTTGGGCCCGCTCCCGCGGTAGTGAATGGCGAGGAACGTATCCTCCCTCGGACCATCAAGTGTGATCTGTATCGCAACCGCCACGATGAAATCTCCTTGTTACAGCAGGGTATTCTCCCGTCGTGGCACCCATTTGACCGGCAAACCCTCAGCGGGGGACGGCGTCCAATGCCTTGTACACCGGGGCGAGGGTTTCGTAGAGGTGTTGGTAGACCTTCCACAGCTGCGCGTATTTTGCTTCGGCGGCTGGGGTCGGACGTATGGTTACGCCTCGTCGTGACATGGCGGCTGCAGCTGCGGGCAGGTCGGCGTGGATTCCTACGGCCACTGCAGCGAACATGGCGGCGCCCAGCGCTGTCGTCTCCGGAGCCTTGCACAGGGTGAGGTCTCTGCCCAGGACGTCGGCGACGATCTGGGCCCAGATGAGGCTTCTGGAACCGCCTCCGGTGACAAGGATTTCGGTCGGGTTTTCAGCTACTGCGCGGGAAAGTCCTTCCACCTGCAGCTTCACCTCGAAGGCGACGCCTTCGAGGATGGCCTTGTAAAAGTGGGCTTTGGTGTGGGTTCCCGTCCAGCCGATGACCGCACCACGGGCTGCACTGTCCCAGTACGGGGTTTGGGCGCCGTGCCAGTATGGGAGGGTGAGGAGTCCCTCGGCTCCCGGGCCGATTTCGGTGAGGGCGGCTTCCAGATCAGCGATCTGTTCAGATGCCGGTGTGCCCGTGCCAAAGCCGTCTAAGAACCAATTGACCAAATATGTTCCGGATGACAGAAAGGCTTCCAGGAGATACCCGTTGCCGCTTGCGGCTACGACAGTCCTGTAGTCGCGGCCCCAGACGTAGTCTTCCGAGATGGTGCCGCACACCTCAGCGGTACCCATGTTTAGGTAGACGCTTCCGGGTGCGATGACACCTGCTCCGACGGCGGCGCATTGGCCGTCTCCTGCAGCTGCGACGACCGGGAGGCACGCGGGTAGACCAAGTTCAGCGGCGAGCTCATCGGTAACCAGGCCAATTACAGCGCCCGGGTCGACGATCCGGGGCAGCTTGTCGATCGGCACGCCCACTGAGGTGCACAACTCCCGAGACCAGGTTCCGAGCACCATGTCAACCATGCCTGTGCTGTCGGCACTTGCCCGGCTGGACGCCCAATGCCCTGTCAGGCGCAGGTTCAGGTACGCGGAGACATCGCCGATCCTATCTGCAGAGTCCAGAGTCACCGGTTCGTGACGGCGGAGCCAGGCCATCTTATAGAAGCTCGGGGTAGTGTCGGCCGGCCGGCCAGAAATCGCGTGTACCCGGTCGTTGCCCAGATCGCGGACCTCGTTCTTTGCCCGGGTGTCCATCCAGACCATGGCGGGCCGAATCGGCTGTTCACCGTTCAAACAGACGAAGGTCTCACGCTGGCAGGTAATGGCCAACGCGCGGATCCTCGTGGAGCCCACGATAGCAGTCACAGCTCTGATGGCCTGTTCGGTAGCCTGCCACCATTCTTCGGCGGATTGCTCGTATTCGCCCGCTGCCGGGCTGCTGAGTGTGAGGTTGCCACGTCCCGTGGCGACGGTGTTGCCTTGCGCATCAACTGCGACCGCCTTGCTTGCTGTCGTGGAGCAGTCAATCGCGATGACCACCTCGTGCTGTTCGGCGGTGGTTGGGGGGAGCATGGTGAGGCCTCGCCTTCGAATGCATGTCGCTCTCGCGAAAGTAGTGACCTACATCATGACTCCAACAAACATAACAAGTCAACTGTTGTTTTTGTTATTTTTTTGAGGTTATTCTGATCCCACGAAATTCAACGAGGAGTTGAGATGGGACCTGACATTCCGAGCCGGCGCCGCGAACAGATAGCCCTGTACGTGAAAGAGTCCGGGGCAGTACGCAACGAGGAACTGGCCGAACGTTTCGGAGTAAGCCTGATGACTATTCACCGCGACTTGGACGCCCTGTCCAATGAGGGGTGGCTGGAAAAGACCCGCGGAGGCGCCCGCGCTGGCGGCCTGCGTCTTCACGAGCGCAACGTTGCCCTGAGATACCGCCAAAACACTGCGCAAAAGCGGGCCATCGCCAGGGGCGTCATGTCCTACCTGCGTCCAGGTATGACGATCGCCATGGAAGACTCCACCACCACGGCCGCTCTGCTGCCGTATTTCCGCAGCCTTCACCCGATGACCCTCATCACGAACTTCCTGCCTGCCATCAACGCAGCAGCCGCTGACCCCGACATCGACCTCGTGTCCCTGGGCGGGCAGTACGACCGGAACCTGGACTCGTTCGACGGCCCGGCGGTCATAGACCAGCTCGCACTACTGAACGCCGACGTGTCCATCCTCTCCGCTGCCTCCGTTCACAAGGGGTGGCTGTTGCATCCGTCGCCCGATACGGCCCGGCGCAAGAAAATGCTTTCCGAAATCGGCGAAACCCGGATCCTCATGATCGATTCTTCAAAGTTCGACCAGCGCGCGTCATACCGCGTCGGCTCCATCGACAACTTCGACGTCGTCGTCACCGACAGCGGCATTTCGGACACGCACCTGGAAGAACTTCAGCAGCTTTCCCCGGAAATCAGTGTCGTCGACGTCCTCCCGGAGGACATCACGGCCCCGCCTTTACTGGGGCTTTCCAACACCTACCCCGTCAGCCAGGAGAACTAAACCATGAACACCATGCGCGCCGCAATCTTCCGCGGCCCAGGCAAACTCGCGATCGAGGAAATTGAACGCCCCCTACCCGGCCCAGGTGAAATTTCCGTCAACGTCCGCGCCGCAGCCACCTGTGGAACAGACCTCAAGTCCTACCGTCGGGGACACCCCAAACTCTTCCCGGTCCTCCCGGCCCGGTTCGGCCATGAGTTCGCTGGCGTCGTCGAAGTTGTAGGCACCGGCGTCGAAGGCTTCGAAGTCGGCCAGCGCGTCGTCGCCGCCAACACAGCACCGTGCGGACGCTGCTGGGCCTGCACGAAGCAGCGCCCCAGCCTGTGTGAAAACCTTGAGTTCCTCAACGGTGCCTTCGCTGAGCAGGTGGTCATTCCCGCGGCAATCGTGGCACGGAACACCTTCCACCTTCCCGACTCGGTAAGCTTCGCGTCCGCTGCTCCCCTGGAGCCCCTGGCGACCGTCGTCCACGGCATGGCGGAAACCGGGATGCAGCTCGGAGACACGATTGTCGTCAACGGCTGCGGGCCCATCGGGCTCATGTTCATCAAGCTTTCCCGCTTGCGGGGAGCAAACGTGATCGCCACCGACCGTTCCGCCGTACGCCTGCAACAGGCCAAGGAAGCCGGGGCCGGCCAGGTCCTGGACCTCACCGATCTCGCCACCACGGCTGACCGTGCGGCTGCCGTCCGCGAGCTCACAGACGGCAAGCGAGGAGTCGACGTCGCCATCGAGGCTGTCGGGCTTCCCGAAGTCTGGGAACAGACCGTGGAATGCCTTCGCCCGGGCGGCACAGCCGTCCTGTTCGGCGGCCCGAAAGCCGGCTCCCGCTTCTCTGTGGACGCCGTGGCGATGCACTACAGCGAGTACACACTCAAGGGCGTCTTCCATCACACACCTGAATACACAAAGGTCGCCCTTGACCTCCTCAGCTCCGGGGACCTGGATGGTGAAACGCTCATCTCAGAGACGCGACCACTCGAAGCACTCGTCGAGAGCCTCGAAGACATGGCCCAGGGTAAAGGCGCCAAGTATCTTCTCGACCCGTCGCTGCCAGCATGAGCAACCTGTTGCTGGCCGACGAGCGCCAATCCGTAGTAGACCTTGCCCAACGCATGGTTCGCGACCGCCTCGTGGTCGGAACGTCGGGGAACATCTCCCGCCGGGTCGGGGATAACGTCCTGCTCACGCCAAGCGGAACCGATTACGACACAATGACCGCCGAAGACATCGTCGTGGTGACTTTGGACGGTGAGAGGGTCGACGGGCGCCTCAACCCCACCGTTGAAATGCCCCTGCACCTGATGTGCTACGCACGCCACGGCGCCCAGGCGGTCGTCCACACCCACTCCACCGCGGCGACGGCCCTTTCGCTGCTGCAGGACGAGGTCCCGCCTGTGCATTACCAGCTGGCGATGTTCGGAGGGTCCGTTGCGGTTGCACCGTACGCGACCTACGGCACGGAGGCCCTTGTGAACAATGTGTCCAACGCGTTGAGCGGAAGCACGGGTGCTGTCATGAAGCACCACGGGACCATCTGCGTCGGGGATAACCTCCAGCAGGCCTACGACCGTGCCCGTCAGCTCGAATGGTTGTGCGATGTCTGGCTGAGAGCCCGCAGCGTCGGGGAGCCGGCGCTCCTTCCAGCGGACGAGATGGAGCGGGTCACGACCGGTTTCCTCAGCTACGGGGTGCAACCCACCGGCGGCCAGCCCTAACCCCGCTGGGGCAGGCCGCAAGGACACGTCCCAGCGGAGAGCACGCTCCACGAGCGCCCTCTCCCTTCAACGAGTAGGCCCATCTGGTCCCCTCCATCGGGACCATACCGGAAATCACAGTGAAATGGATCAGCTCCTGGCGATGGTGCTTGTGGGCGGAAAGAACGAAGATGACCAGCCCAACGACGAGTCACCGGTCAGGTGAGTCCCCCGAGACGGGCCTCAGCAGCCCCATAAGCCTCGAGTGCCTCAATATCAAGAAATCCTTCGGCGGAGTACCCGTGCTGAAGGACGTGTCCCTGCAGCTCTTTCCCGGAACCATTACCGCCCTCGCCGGCGAAAACGGCGCCGGCAAGTCAACACTGATGAAAATCGCATCGGGACAGTACCGCCCTGACGCTGGACGAGTCCTCGTTCAGGGACACGACCTTCCCGCCGGCAACGCCCAGGCCTCCTACAGGCTGGGCGTGAGCATCGTTCCCCAAGAACTGGCATCAGTCATGGATCTCAGCGTCTACGAGAACATCTTCATCGGTCGTGAAATCCGGGGTCCTTTAGGCCTCCAGCGCAAAAGGATGATCGACGAGGCCCGAAAGAACCTGAAAGTGTTCGGCCTGGACATTGATCCGGCCACCAGGATGGGGAGCCTGCCGGTCGGCATCCGCCAGATCATCGAGATCATCAAGGCTACCAACACCGGCGCCAGGGCCATCCTGTTGGACGAACCCTCTAGTGCCATCGCTGAACGCGAAGTCGAACGACTGATTTCGGTGATGCGCCACCTGCGCAACCGCGGGGTGGCACTGCTCTTCACCACCCACAAAATGGAGGAAATCCGGGCGGTGGCCGACCGGGTAATCGTCCTCCGCGACGGCGGCCTAGTCCTTGACAAACCCCTGGCCGAGCTCAGCGACGATAACATAGTCACGGCCATGATCGGCCGCGAACTCGAAGACCTGTTTCCCGAACGCAACACCCCGGCTGAGGAAATAGTGCTTGAGGTTGATGGCCTATACGTCGATGGAGCAGGCGGTCCTGTGTCGGTTACAGTCCGTCGCGGCGAGATCGTCGGCCTGGCCGGACTCGTCGGAGCAGGACGGACCGAACTGCTCGAAACCATCTTCGGCATGCGCCGCACGATGGGCGGGGAGGTCCGGGTCCTAGGCCAATCCGTCAAAAAGCACTCTCCGTCGGCTGCGATCGCTTCGAAAATCGCCATCGTTCCCGAAGACCGTAAAGGCTCCGGGGCGATCCTGTCCATGGACGTCCTGGACAACGGAAGCCTGCCCAGGCTTTCCCACTACTCCACAGCAGGTTTCCTGAAGCAGGGCGTCCGCCGCGCGGCAGTACAAAAGGCAACCGACTCGGTGCGGCTGCGCAGCCGGGGCCTGGGCCAACCGATGGAAACCCTCTCCGGCGGCAATCAACAAAAAGTCGTGCTGGCACGCTGGCTGACCGGCCCTGTCGACGTCCTGCTCCTGGACGAGCCCACCAGAGGAGTCGATGTCGGAGCCCGCAGCGAGATCTACCGCATCATCGTGGAGCTCGCATCCCAGGGCATGGCCGTCCTGATGGCCTCCAGCGACATGCCCGAAGTACTCAGCCTGTCCCACCGCGCCCTCGTCATGCGAGGCGGGGAAGTAGCCGGCGAACTCAGCCGTGAAGACCTTGACCGATCCGACGTGCAGGAAAAGATTTTTCGGCTCGCCAGCGGCCTGACCCAGTAAATCCCCAGAGGAAAACAACGATGTCGACCACAACTACACCTCCAGCCCCAGCTAATCCAACCACCCAACGCTTCTCGCGTGAATGGTTCCAAAACCTAGCCATTCGCTACGCGATGGTCATCGTCATGCTGCTCGTGATCGCCTTTTTTCTCTACCGCAGTGCGCGGTTCGGCACGGTCGATAACGTCACAACGATCCTCATCGCGGCAGCCCCGTTCGCCCTGATCGCCCTGGGACAAACTCTCGTCATCCTCACCGGCGGCATCGATCTGTCCGTAGGCAGCGTCATCGCCGTCAGCGCAATGTCCGGTGCCCTGTTCGCCAAGTCCTTCCCAGACCAGGTCTGGCTCTCCGTCCTCGTCGCTGTACTCGTCGGGCTGATAGCCGGCAGTATCAATGGTGCCGTTATCTCTCTGATCAACGTACCGCCCTTCATCGCCACCCTGGGAATGCTGACCCTGGCCTCCGGACTGGCCTTCGTCGTCGGTAACGGCGCGCCCATCAACGGACTTCCGGCAGCCTTTGGGCAGGTCGCCAACACCCAGGTCCTGGGCCTGACCATCCCGGTTGTGCTCATGATCCTGGGCATCGTGGGTTTCGGGTTGATGATGCGCCGCACCACCTACGGGCTGAGGATCTACGCCGTGGGCGGCAACAGGCTCGCCTCCGAGATCGCCGGGGTAAAAACCGGGCGCGTTCTCTTCAGTGTCTACGCCATCAGCGGCGCCCTGGCAGGCCTCTCCGGCATCATGCTCTCCTCCCGCGTCATCAGCGGGTCCCCGACGCTGGGCCAGGGCTACGAACTGGACGCCATCGCTGCCGTCGTCATCGGCGGGGCAAGCTTGATGGGCGGACGCGGCACCATCTGGGGCACAGTCCTGGGCCTCCTGCTCATCCAGACCCTCAACAACGGCCTGGACATCCTCACCGTCCCTGCCTACTGGCAGGACGTCATCAAGGGCGTGCTCATCGTCACCGCAGTCGCGATCGATGTATGGGCCAGCAAACGCCGAACCTGACCCCACCGCTACACCCCACCAACAAGCAAGTCATAAGGAGAAACCAATCAATGAAGATTAGCCAGCTTATTCGCCGCGGAACTGCCGTGGCCGCCACCGGAGCCCTGGCCTTGACCCTGGGAGCATGCGGCGCCGGTGACCCCAGTGCCCAGAAGGCGGCCAGCGAAGGAGGCAAGAAACCAGTACGGGTCGGCGTCAGCGTCTACAACATGTCCTCCTTCATCACTGCGGGGAAGGAAGGCATCGACCGATATGCGAAAGACAACAACATTGAAGTCCTCTGGAACTCAGCAAACAACGATGTCAGCACCCAGGCAAGCCAGATCGACCAGTACGTCAGCGCGAAGGTCGATGCCATCCTGATTGTTCCTGTCCAGCAGGACTCGCTCCAGCCGCAGGTAGCTGCAGCAAAGGCAGCTAATATTCCGATCTTGGACGTCAACGCTAGCCTCAAAAACCCTGACCTCTCAGGCAGCGTCCAACCCGACGACGTGGCCGCCGGCGCCCAGGAAGCCGAGATGATGATGAAGAAACTGGGTAACAAAGGCAATGTCGTCGTCCTCGAAGGACCCCTCGGTCAGTCGGCGCAGATGGACCGCTACTCGGGTATCGAATCCGTATTGAAGAAGAACCCGGACGTCAAGGTTCTAGCCAAGGACACCGCCAACTGGAGCCGCGAAGAAGCGGTTAACAAAATGAAGAACTGGATCTCGGCCTTCGGCCCGGAGATCACGGGCGTGATCGCGGAGAACGACGATATGGGCCTCGGTGCTCTCCAGGCCCTGCGCGAGGCCGGCATCACGAACGTGCCCATCGTCGGCATTGACGGTATCCAGGACGGGCTCAACGCCGTCAAGAACGGCGACTTCATCGGTACTTCGCTCCAAAACGGCACAGTCGAGCTGGCCGCAGGAGTCGCTGTGGCAGCCAAAATTGCCCGCGGCGAAAAAGTCGATAACCACGGCACCTACAAGATGGCAGCCATCACGAAAGACAACGTCGACGCCGCCCTCGAACACGTGGTCAACAAGCGGGAAGACTTCCTGGACAAGCTGACCGACCTCATCGACAAGAACCTGGAAACCGGCAACCTCGCATACGAGGGATTGCCAGGACAGGAACAGTAACTACGACCCAAGGACTCCATACGGCTCGTCGTTTCCGATCTCATTACTACTTCCCGAAATCTCAACTAAACAGCCCCGTAGAGTTTGTTACGAACTCTACGGGGCTGTTTAGTTGAGATTTCGGGAAGTGGGCAGCCGGGTGAACGGTATCCCCGAGATGCCGATGGCAGGACTTCGCATTCCTTTTCGGCTGACAACTGGGGCGCATCGTTTGTTCGGGAAGGCCGTCATGTGGGTACTCGCTACTTCCTATAACACCCGCCTGCAAAACCGCCCGGGGTGCCCTTACCGCTCCACTGCGGATCGTCTCGAAAGCCTTGGGAAACGAGACGTCTCAACGAGCGAACAGCCGCCGCTTCACCTACACAGTCGCGGATTCTCGGCGGAATTGTGGAAGTGCGGCGGCAGGGCAATTCTCGTAACTATGTCTTGCAACATTCAGGCAAAATCGAGCACTCATCGTTAGTTTGAGACAGGTGCGCGTGCGTAGGCTAGAGCGAATTGGCGTGTCAGCAGCTACCTGATCGGTGGCAGGACGGACTGGCCCCGGGTGACAGAGTGCAGTGAAGGAATCCGTCCCATTTGGGCTCTGAATACAGGCCGCACGAGAACGCTCCGGGCAAGGGAATGTCTTGATGAGTTTCGCCAGGGCAACGGCAACCGGTGGATGCAGGGCCCTCGGAATGGACTCGTCCATGAGAACTCACTCTGTTCATGCAGCCAAAAATATGGCCCGCTCTTAGTAGCGCTGCTGGTCCGGCCGCCGCACGATCTGAATCGCGCTTCCACGGCAGACAGCACCGGAGGCGATCAGAATTACGGCGGACGCGATGAGATACCAGGTCCCACCGGTGGTCAGGGCGCAATGCGCGCCGTACATAAGTCCCAGTAGCGCCCAGATCAGTGATGCTCTCGTCGTGTCCATGGGAAAAACCTAAATGACCTCGGACGGGAAGACTTACAGCCGCTAGTCTGACAACAGCAAAGGCGGCAGCCGGCCCACACCGATGATCGGCTAGCAGGGGAGCACCAATGATGGAATTTTTCGTCACCTTCGGGCCGCGATACGCCCGGGAACACCACCCAACGATTGAGCAGGCACACCCCCGACGGCTGGCTGGTCATCGAAGCTGACAGTTGGGATCAAGCACGAGCCGTGACAGCTCGTGAACCGGGCACGAGCTGGTCAAACCTCATCAGCAAAGAGGACTTCATGAAAGACGCCGAACGCCTCTACCCCAAGGGCGAACTCGGACGCATCAGGTCAAGCGCACACGCGGGCTGACCGTGGAGAATTGGCTGGTGCCCGCAGACATCGCGGCGCTGTTCAGTGCCGGCATCGTGACCAACGTCCGCCAAGCCAGGAAAGCCAAGGAGTCCCCACCGGCTCACAGGGGGAAGCGACAGTCCCAACGAGGCAGGGGAGTGGCGGGACCTACCGAAACGCGAACCCGAGCGACGGCGGAACCGGCGGCGGGTACTGATCACCCACGATGCACCCGGTTTAGGTCGTCGTAACCGACCTCATGCATCCGGGACGTGGTGAAAAGACTTCGTCGCCGCCGCCTTTCAACACAACCGGATCTCTTGGTGCAGCCACTGGCCTACCGAGCGCTCTCCCGGGCCGACAGCCCACCGCTGCCATCTTGAAAGGAAACCCGCAAATGTCCACGATCAAAATCGAGGCCAGCCCCTTCCCCTGAACGAAACCTTGATCCTGGCAAAGCCTGATGACATGGCCGACACCGACTGGCTGATCAACACCGACCAGGCACGGCAGATCCTGGAGGCCTGGAAAGAAGCCCCAGAGAGGACGACGTCATCAGGCAATGGGCCTACTACGAAAGCGAATACTTCATTACAGCGCTCACCATGGAAGGGGAGACCACCATCGACAACTGGGAATCCGAAGGAACCTCCACTTACAGCACAGCCAACATGCCCCTATACCTCACGATTAGCCCCGTGAACCCACACCACAGCTAGTCTGTCGGCCCCACACGCAACAATGAGTCGAAACAAGGAAGATGCGAAGTGATTACATACGCAGCGAGAGAGTGGCGCACGGCTCTATATCGAGGACGGGCTGCTCGGGATTCCCGGGGAGGATGCAACAGCAGATGGACGCGCTGAGGCCATGGCCAAAGTTCGCGCAACCCTCAAAGCCGCCATGCCCCACATGCTGGCCGATTGACACAGCCGACGAACTGACGAGGCGGAGTGAATAAGGGCAGCTTCGCACGGCGCGCATCGACAGAGGACACGTGTCCGCTACTAAGACCCACACCACGAGACCGCAACCCCGAAAAGCTAAAGCCAGAGGTCTCGGCGCTCGCCGAAAACTCAGACACACACCATGACCGGTTGAAGGGAACGCAGTGATGCACCAACTCATCGGCACACTGGAAAATGCCAGAGAAGCGCTCCTGCGGTCCGGCGCGGTCTCGGGCACAACCACATGCCACTCCTGCGGACATTCCTTCCATCTACACTACGGAACTCGGAAGGGCATCAAGGCTGCGTCTCGGACAAGCCCTATCCGATTCTCAATGCACTCATCAAAGACCAAATCAAATCAGCACCGACCTCCGAAGACGGTTCATGTCTCTGTCCCGGATGGGTCCAAGGCCAGCTCCCATACGAGCTAACGAAACACCTCGAAGGACTCACATGGTCTGACGAAGGGGAAGAGCACCCATGCCACGCGTGTACCCACACCCTCGATGAACACAGCGACCCCTACGGGTGTTGGGCCTGTCCATGCGATGTCACCGCGCTGTGACGACGCACCTACCAAGGAGAAGCAGTGACACTCTTTAAGATCACCGCAGTTCAAAACGGCGATGGGTGGGTCATCAACAGCCCTGACATTCCGAACTGGACGGGACAGGTCGACCACCTCACCAGCGCGAGAGCAATCAAAGAGGAAATTGCCTCCATTACTGGGCTCTCACGGGACGAGATGAGCCTTCGCATCGAAGCCGCGACAGATGCCCTGGTTGTGGTCGCAAACTACCCATCGACTGGCCCCCACGCCTTCCACAGCATCACCGCAAACAAAGGCAAGGCTCGGAGCGCCCGCAAGGAAATGTTTGAGAGCGCCCTAAATATCCTGCAAGGACACAACGACTGTCAGCACTTCGGTCCGATGCAAGTACGGGTCATCGCCAAGGCCGCGACGGGCGGAACTGAAGTGGCATACCCCTATAAATTCGGGCAAGAGATCACGAGTGTACTCAGTGAAGCATCGACCGGCGAGGATCTGGAGAGATGGTTTAGGTTGGGTGCCAGTCGCACCTACTCGTCCTCGGCATTCCCCAGATCTCTTAGGAAACTGGAACTAAACATCTTTCCCGACCGGCGAAGCTGACGGCTCAGGAAGACCTTGGAACAGCACCTTTACCGTTCATTCCCTGACTTCATGGCGCTCGCTGTCACTGCCATCATTCGTACTGGCCCGCTTCGTCTAGCGGTCACCAGTCGGGTTCTCGGTGGGTTTTTCCTTCGATCAATCTGGTGCCCTCCGCCTGTTCCTTTGCCCATTCTGCGCGGATTTCGTCGGCCCGGGCGGTAGTTATCTCGGGGTTGGCGGCGAGTGCCGGTTCGATGTCCCCTAGGTGGTATGCGCCTGTTGGGTCGCCCAGGTATTCGAAGTCTTTACTGATTCGGTTTACCTCGAATTGGCCATTTTCGTGGACGGATGTCGTCAGCATGGTCTCGTTCCTCGTATCCCATCTGAGCGAGTCGAACGTATATAGATGTTCGTCAGCTTGTCTGGCCATGAGGTGTCTTTTGCGATGGCGAGCTTTTGTTGTCAGCTTGTGCGGGGCCGTGAAATCGGACTCTCGGCCATAGACAAGCACGAACTGAGGCGTCAGGGCCCGTTCCCGGAACTTGCCCTTTAGGTATACCTCGGCGAAAATTTCTTGGTTCTTTGGGTCGCTAAACCACCCTCTCCATTCCAGCAGCTGATTCAACGCCTGGGTAAGTTCTGCTGTCTGTTGTCCGGCGTCCGTGAACCATTTTTTGGTTGGGCGTTCTATCTCGATGCAAATCGGCGATACGTTCACAGTAGAACGTGTGATCCACATGAAGTCGGGAACTAGTTTTGCATCGAGACCTCGTAGGGGTGGCTGCCGAAAGACGGTGCTGTAGAGGGGACCGTGGTGTCCGCCCGGGCCAATATCGCCCCATGCGCCAGGTAGAAGGGCTGGGTGCTTCTCGAGGAATTTCTGCGGAACCAGTTCAGTGTCAGCCTGTTTGACTTGCTGCCACTCAGCCTGGCCTGGGCTGAGATTCGATTCGGCAGTAGCGGTTGGGATCACATTCATGAAAATGAACTTACAGTGTTCCGCCGGCCCTTCCGAAACCAGTTTCGGCGACAATGCAAGCAGTCAAAAGTTCTCTTTGGCGTGGACTTACAGCAGGTTGGACGCAGGCGTAGCATTGGCAACATTAGCTCAAGGGTGAGCGGAGAAGTCAGTGAGAACAAAGACCTTATTTGTGGTGGCGCTTCTGCTGGCAGTCACCCTACCTGGCTGCGTACCGGAAGTAACCGGCGGAACAGGCGGGGGTTCGACCCCACCACCCCGACAGGACCCGATCCCATCCCCAAAAACCACGCCTCCACCAGACCCTATCGACGCGCTGCTGGAGCAGATTGCTGCCGATCTTCCGGGTCCATGTCCGGATCCCGATTACCGGAGCATTGGGTACACAGGCCTTACGGACAGCGAAGCCAAGGTGTATGCCGATGTTCTGGTCTGTGACCATAGGAATGACATTCCGGTACCTAACGGCAAACCACGGACATTCCTCGCCAACACCAGTGATGGGGTTTGGTATTTCACAGGACCAGCAAACAACTATCGGGTCTATCAACCCACTGATAAGGCAAATTTTTTCCGCTGGGCTCTTCGTGATCAGATTTTCCAATCGGTTCTTGATCCCAATCTCGCAATCATGGTTCCTGGGGAATCCATAACCGTCATTAACACGACCGAAATTTCTTGGATCCCCCACGTTGAGTTGACCGCCGCCTGGGCAACTCAGGACTTTTCATCAGAGTTCCTTCAGGAACGCGGCGTGGACTACCTAGCACTTACGCTTCAAAGGAGAACCGGGCACTCGGCGGCCATTCCGAAGTGCATGCTGGCTGCCTACAAAGCCACAGAGTCAAACTCTGAGATAGAGCCAACCAGCGACCTTGTCGATCGTACCCAAAACCAACTTAAAGCCACCTCGGCTGCCACCTCTTGCGCTACTGCGATGCGCGAAGCGGATCAAGGGGCCGATGCCCTACGCAACGTTCCAAAAGCCAGAGGCGGCACGTGGATCCAGCATGTGGATACTCTGGCAGGGCAAGTTGATAACGGACTCCAGGTTGGAAAGTACCTAACTTGGGCGGCCGGCGCCTGCAAGATCATACCTAGGTGCTAGTCGTTCCCTGGGTGGAAGGCTGTAGGGCTGGCCGGCATCGGCCCTTCCCTCAAATCGTTGGCGACATTGCGGCTCATTCAGACTGCAGCGGCTTCTCGCGTCATCCTGGGGGCCCGCTGGAACTGCTTCTGTGGCAAGTGGCCGTCCTGACGCGGCCTAGATTTTGATGTTGGCCACAATGCGGTCAATTTCGCCTGATTCCGATTGGATGAGAGATTGAGCGGCCTGTTGGAGAGCCTCCAACCGTGAAAGCGAGGGATCATCCATGGCACCGGCGATACGATCGTCGATAACTTGCAGCCTGGCATAAGAGTCGCCGAGCGCACGGGTGGCGAGTATGTCGCTCCCGGTGATACTCGTGGCGATCTTGGCGAGGTCGGAAAAGGCAGCAAGCCATGACCCTTCACCGGCGAAAGCCGGGGTAGATGCGGCCATTCCGGTTCCAAGAGAAACCAGGAATACAGAGGTGCCAGTCCGTCGCTGGGAGGCCGTTATTCTAATGGATTCGGTGATTGCGAGAGCCGCCGGGTTATTTGCCCATACCCCACCGTCGACGAATTGGCGGGGGCCTCCGGCCCAAGTCATCATGGCAGGTGCAAAGAAGGTGGGTGCCGCCGATGTTGCCCTCGCGACGGAACGTAGCGGTAGATCGAACCGAGCAGGGTCGTGATTCGCTTCTGCGGAGCTGAATACCACAGGGAGTCCCATTTGCGCCTCGTAACTGGTCACTAACAGAGGTAATCGCGCTTGCGACAGCATCGTGTCCCCAAGCACCTCCTCCAGGACGCCCTCCAAACCAGCGGCTTGATGGCGGGCGTTGCCTCCCCATCGGTCATCCCTCCCGAACGGTGCACCAATGGTGTTGGCGGGCCCCATAAGCCGCTCACTCCAGGTAGCACCTGTACCGAAGAGCCTTTTCGACCATTCGGGCTGCTCGGAGCCGCCAAAGATCCTTCTTCCGTATCTGGGATAGAACTCCGCTAGATCTTGTACGGGCACCCCCGCCGCCAGACCTATCGCAATGATTCCTCCAGTCGAGGTTCCGACAACCAAGTCAAAGAGATCAACAGCTGGACGGCTGGCGCGACGTTCGATCTCGGCAAGGATCAAGGCCGGAAGATACCCACGTATGCCGCCACCATCGACTGAAAGGATGCGCAGGTGCGAGTTCATGAGGCCATTGGACACCTTCCGATTACGGCAAAACAATAACCTCGAGGAGTCGGGCTCTGGTTTCCCACATATGCGCGGCCCTACTAGGACCGCCAGTTACCCCTCCATGGCCTGATCAGGCTATGGCTTTAAGCCCGCTGTAACGGCTCTCACGGTTTCTCGGTATTCCTGTTCCCTCTGCTCGGATGCTGCGTAAGCCTCGTGGTACAAAGGCGTCATAAGGGCACTGTGTCTCCGATTTCGTCCACTGCTAAGGCTCGGAGTTGGTTACCCAGAGCTGGCCGTCAGCTCGCTTATCCGAGATGGGCTTTCGGGCTCGGGTCTTGGTTGTGGTGAACGGGTGTGTGTTGAGGTCGGTTTGATCCTCGGTGACATCCTGGGCGTGTTCGCCGATCGTGGGCTGGTTGGTGACGTGGGGCACAGCCCGACAGCGGGTGTGATGCTCGATCATGGTGTGATCCTTGCCACACTCTTTTCTTATGGGGTGTATTTCGGGTGTAGATTCGGTGTATGGCAATACTCACAGAGACAGAGATTCATGGCGCAACAGCCCGTATGGACATCCACCAGATTGTCCTGGCGTTGAATGAAGCCCTTGGTTCTACGCTTGTGGCGGCTCTGACTGGTTCAAAGGATCGGAAGCAGCCGATCCGGTGGGCAAAGCCCAATGGCCCGAAGCCAAGCACCGACTTTACGCGACGCCTGCAGTTGGCACACCGCCTCTGGACGCGGCTGGAGCAGGCCGAGGGCGAGCACATCGCACGCGGCTGGTTCATTGGCGGAAACCCGCTGCTGGACGAGGACACACCGCTTACCGCGATTCGAGAAGATCGCGCTAAGGAAGTCGCCGCAGCAGTAGCGGCCTTCATTGAGGGTGCAGGCGGAGCATAAAGAGTGAGCCAAAATGAGGGCTTCGCTTGCCCCACTACGGGTCTTTGGTTGCTACCGGCACGGAGGCAAACATCCTTCCGCGTCCAAAAGAGCAGCTATCCGGCGTTGAGCGCTCCGGCGCGTAGTGACGAGACGGACAGGATGGCGTGGGGCCGATATGACACCATCGGAACCACGCTCTACCTGGCCCAGACCGCCGAATGTGCGTTCTCGGAGTGCCTGGCCCCCTTCAAACGCGCGATAGGCACGACGGACCCTCTCCAAAAGGACGCTGACGCTCTTGAGATGAGCTTGGAAGATTTCTATGAGGAAGTCGCCTCTCAATGGCAGGAGAAGTCCTTCATGTACTCGGGCACCTTGCCCCGGATATGGCGAACAGAGCGGCAGCTTCACATCGTGGAGCTGCCGTTTCCTGGCTGGTGGATTGACGTAGAACACCCCGAAACCATGGCAGCCGTTGAGGCGGCGATACCGGACACACTCAAAGACCTTGGCGTGGCTCACGTCGATACGGGGCTTCTTCGCTCCAACCGGCGCGAGGTGACAACTGCGATTGCAGACCATCTGCGCGAGTTGGTCCTATTCGATGGTTCGTACGCCCATGGCATCAGGTTCGGAAGCCGGCACGGCGGATTCGTGAATTGGGCTGTATGGCTACGTAACCACGACCTGAACGTCTCAGGTGGCGACGGGCTGGTTCTCCTACAGGAGAGCCCGATTCACTTCAACGATCCTGATCTTGAAGCAGCCAGCAGGCGCTTCAAATTGAAAGTCTTCTGACCAACAGGTGGGGGTGTCGGAATTCCGACACCCCCACCTGTTTGTATAAATAGCGACGATCCACCGCGATTCCTCGCGGGGGGCGAGACGTTTCTGATGACCTGAGAGCCGCTTTAGGTCTCGATGTTGCCTCCACGCTGGCGACGTCGCGCGGTGCGCTGCCGCTCCCTCCGCTCCCCTAGAGCTCGGGCATGGCGGATAACGGGCTTGATGTGGGGGATGAGTCGGATGAATGCCTGGATGCATTCCAGGACGGTGCTGAGGGTGTCTGATTCCATGGCGTCGTGCCTTTCTGTCGGTAGTGCAGACACCTACGGCATGGGTGTCTAACTGCTTAGCCCGATTTGGCTTGCGAATTGCAGGGTCGAGAGTGGGACTTTTCCTTTCGGGAAGACCTATGCGGCTCGATAGCTGACGGGCCGTTCTTTGGGCAGTCTGGCGACGGCGCAAAGCGACGTGTGGGAAGACATGGAGGAAGACTCGCTGGCGCTGCGCGTCGGAGCTGCTGCGGGCTGCGGCCGCGTGCCGTCCCGTGCCTCGTGCCCTGGCTGCCTTGGGTGTGCAAGCGCTTTTCTTACTTTTAATGCTTGTTTCGTTTGGTTTGTTTGCTCATGTTGCGCCGGCCCCCACACACCGTTTATCGGACAGTCCCAAGAAGAGCCGGCAATCCCTTGCCCCTTCCCCCGGTGCAGGAGGAACCTCAAGGTCTAGGCAAAGGAGCTGGTCGTGGCGAAAAAGAGCAGATGGCAAAGGTTCGTTAGATGGCTCGGGAAGAAGTTCGGAAGGTCGAAGATGCCCGACGGTGTTGATCACGGCTGCACTGCTTTGAGGAACGCTGAGAGCAGACTCGAAGGCGAAATCGCCGCTATAGAGGCTGAGGGAGGGAACGCCGGCCACCAAAGAGGAGAACTAAACACAGTAAGGGAGGGCATGGAGCATCTGGGGTGCTGACATGGGCGCCATGATCGTTCGGTAACCCGTCAGCCTGTGCGACGTCGTCGGGCCGGTACTAGCAAAGGCCCGCCCCACTTTCCCTTTGGCGCCTCGCTCTTGCTCCTGGTTCCTTACGCGCGCCCCATCCCCGCCGCAACCTTGGCCCCTTCCGTTCTTGCTGGATCCCCACCAGCTGTGCCGCCGCTCAACCGTGTCTTGTTTGCCTCTCTGCCAACATCTCCGCCTACCGTTGCGCCGCTTGCGCTCGGCCTTCCTCGTCTTGTATGCGTGGGTGGGTTGGCTACTGTAAACCGCAGTGCCTTTGCTCCCGCCTCAGCGCCCGCCTGTGGAGCTGGCACTAGCTGGGGCCCAACCACTTTCCGGCCCAGTGCCGCTCGGCGTGTTTGGGGATCCGCTCCTCCTCAGCCCACTTGTCGCCTCGGCCGGGGCGTTGGTCAGGCGGTTCTCCGGCCCGGCAGCTCGCCGCCCTACCGTCGCTTCAGCAGCGCCCCACCGCCGCCCCTTGGCCCCTTGCCGTCTCCCCGCTCCTGGTGGTGACGGCCGTTGCCTGTCTGGCCTGTGGGGGG